>SLAU01000005.1 GCA_007126675.1 Balneolaceae bacterium | reverse complement strand
GATATCGTACCGCTTTATGAAACGATTGAAGACCTTGATAACAGTCCTCAAATTACAGAACAGATCTTAACCAATCCGCTCTATAAAAAACATGTGAAAGCGCGGAATAATTTTCAGGAACTGATGCTCGGATATTCCGACAGCAACAAAGATGGTGGTTACTGGATGGCAAACTGGGCACTTCAGAAAGCGCAGCTGCGCCTGGGTAAAAGTCTTAAAAAACAGAATGTAGATTTCCGGCTATTCCATGGACGCGGTGGTTCTGTTGGGCGGGGCGGCGGACGCTCTAACCGTGCGATACTTGCCCTTCCTTCAATCAGTAATAATGGAAAAATCCGCTTTACTGAACAGGGTGAAATCATTTCGTTTCGTTACTCACTGCCCGAAATTACACGCCGTCACCTGGAACAGGTTGTGAATGCTGTTGCCAGGGTCACTGCCGGTGAGGGGCAAAAAGCTGTTGAGGAAGGTGATGAAACCGAGCAGATTATGAACCGGATAGCCGATAAATCAATGAAAGCTTATCGTGAATTGATTGACGCACCGGAATTCTGGGATTGGTTTAAGCGCGTTTCTCCGGTTGAGCATATCGGTGATTTGCCGATTGCATCCCGCCCTGTTTCACGTGCAAGTTCTCAGGATCTGCAATTCAGTAATCTTAGAGCCATTCCGTGGGTATTCGGCTGGACTCAAACCCGTTATAATGTACCCGGATGGTATGGCCTGGGGGCTGCGCTTGAGCCTTTAATCGATAAGAATCCGGAAATGCTGAAAACTCTGCAAAACTGGTATAAAGAGTGGAGCTTTTTTGGTACCATCGTTGATAATGCTCAGCGCGAAATGGCAAGAACTCACAGATTAACAAGTACATATTACGCTCAAAGAGGAAAAACCGATAAACCGCATAATACCATTATGGACGATTTTGAGCGCTCACGTAATCTGATCCTCCAAATTACAGGACAATCGGAACTGCTGGATTCACGTAAAGTGATTCAAAACTCCATTAAGTTCCGTAACCTGTTTACCTATCCGCTGAATGTAATACAGGTTGAATTGCTGAGCAGACGTGAAAAAGCATCTGAAGATGAAGAAATTTCCAAGTTGCGTCATGCTCTGTTTTTGAGCATTAACGGGGTGGCAGCAGCGATGCAAAGTACAGGGTAAAGATTACTTTATCAGAATCAGGGTCTTATATTCCTGTGTATCGTTCACTAAGATTCGGTAGTAATAAACTCCGCTTGAAAGACCGGAGGCATTAAGATCGATCTCGTAACTTCCGGCACTCTGAATTTCATTCACAAGAATTGCTACACGCTGACCGGCTGAGTTAAAAACTTCAAGTTTTACATCAGACTCGATCGACAGAACGTAGGGTATGGTTGTAGTTGAATTAAACGGATTCGGAAAATTCTGCTTAAGTACAACCTGGCGGCCGGGTTCTATGGATTCACCTTCAAGATCTAAAATGATCGGATTTTCCCGTTTTTTTGAATTATGAAAAAGAAATGCCGTAGCATTGTGAAAACAATTTGATGGGTTTTGCCGGCAAACATTTGTTGTCTGATTTCTTACGGATATTGGGGTGAAAAAAACTGATAAATCCACACTTTCGCCCGGGGCAATAGAGAAATTACGGGCTTCTTCTGATGTATTAAAGTGATTGGAATTCACGACTAATCGCCCTTTCAGCGGGTCTTCAGCTGTTATTTCATTTGATACACGTACAACTTTTTCAAGTGTGCGGCCAACATTAGTGATACCGAATTTTGCATCCGTTTCTGCAAAGCTTATTGCCGAATCTATGTTCAATAATTCAATACATCCGTTTCCAAGCGGCCAGCCCTGATCTTCAAGCATTGCACACATTATGGAACCCGGACTATGAATAGCTGTTGCCCTGTTAATGAATGGAATCATAAGGGCATTATTAGTATCAACAAAAGGCTCTTCATCAATATGAGAGAAACTTGATCCGTCTTCCCAAGGCAAAGGTGCATATAAAGGTACCGGTGTACCAAAATTTGTCTGGGTTGTAATGTCACCGTTAAAAAATACCCCTCCTTCACTTCCGGTAACTGCCTGATACAAATCATTGGATGGATTCGGGTAGATCGAAGTGTTGATAATGTTGTTTCCTGATCCATCTTCAGCAAAGCGATCAAAAATGATAGGGTTTAATCCGTTTACTGCCTCAATCCCCCAGTTAGCCACTTCCGTATTTACATTTGCCCCCATTGTGCCAACAAAACCGAGGCCATGTCCAATTTCGTGTAGTACTACGGTAACCATATCCACAAAATCTTCCGGAGTGTTTCCATCAGTGTCGAAGTACCACTCTTCAAAGTTACAATTCAGCCTCATGTTAATGTCGTACTCCTGGGTTGAAGTAGCCAGAATATCAAAACCAACCATTGCACTGGCTTGTGCAACAGCAAACCATGTATCATTCATACCGATGGGGGAAGGTACTTGTGCAACTAAGGTGGGGCCTGCAGAACCCAAAGTAGTTCCGGGAAGAGATTGCCAAACAGCACGTACCCGAATAGGAGATGCAGAGGAGATGTGTGTTTCCCAAATTGAAACGGCATATTCAATCGCCGCAATCGCTTCAGCGGGCCACTGCTGTCCATTACAGTCACTTTGATAAGTTACCTGAAATTCAGCTGAGGGTTCAGTAAATGCTTTTGCTGAAAAATCATCCCTGCGAATGTAGTGAAAAGCGTTTCTTTCAGTCGGTTCAAACTCACATATTTGATTCGTTTCAGGTGCCTCTTTAAGCCTGATATCATCCACATCTGTAACCTGAGCCTGCATCAGTTGCGGGCCTGACACAGCAAACAATATTATTGTAAAAAGTAAAAAACGTACGATGAAAGACATTAACTAAACAAAGGTAGAATAAAGAAACTGTAATCGAATAAAATAATTGTACAGAAAATTCCTCTGCTTTAAAATTATCTTTTCATATTAATTACAATTGCTCCAAAACCTCCATCGCCGCCATATATTTGAGTAGCTCTTGCCGGCCTTAGAACCTGAATAGATTCAACATTTATCATGTTGATCATATTGTAAACCTGGCTGAAATTTCTGCCAACTCTAACACCATCTACAATAAAAAGAGGCGAAGGGTCTAATTCTATAGAGTCTGCTCCCCTTACCTGTACTCTTGCATTACTTCCACTGCCATAAACACTAACACTTGATAAGCGATTAATATACTGATCAAGAGGTATATCCGGGTTGTCCACTTCGATATTGGAACCATAGCGTGCTGTTTCCCCGTTGCTGTTTCCAGTGGTTGAACAGCCAAAAGCAAATGCCAAACAAAATGCTGCTAATAGTATTCGTGTGATCATAATTTTACCTGGTTTATGTTAACGGATCAACTGATCGGATCCTTTATGTAAACAATCAACTCTGAAATTTACTTTAAGTTGATGTAATTATCACTTAATTACTCAGCCTATCCTCATAATTCAAAAATCAATATGGAAAAAATAGCACTTCTGATAATTACTACGCATGCATTAAATAACGGTTGCAGATAAAATAAATTGACTGCTAAATAAAATTAGCTTCTGATGAGATTCCTGAATTGTTT
>SLAU01000191.1 GCA_007126675.1 Balneolaceae bacterium | reverse complement strand
GTCCTGAGCCAGGATCAAACTCTCCATTATATATCTACTACTTCTAAATACCTTGGAAAATCAAAAACCCCAACTCACTCAAACGATCTGTTCATCTCTTCTCAATATGTGCAAAGAACAACGGGGATTTTTTTCATAGAAATTCACTCCATTTTTAATCCCCGAAAGGACAGTAAGTATACGACGAAAAAGCCGTAGTTGTCAACCATTTTTTAAAAGAAATTTATCAAAATCCCCATTTGCACGAGGCAAATTTTCCGATCTTTATGTTTTAACTGAAGATGTGAATTTTAACCTTTTTCCTCTCCGTATAAACTGTGCCCTTCCGGGTCTTCGTCATACTCCTTGAAAAACCAAACAGCCAGGTATACAAAGGGTGTATCAAATGCCGCGAAAAATACTTTATACCAGTAAGAGTTTAGAATAAGGATAATCAATGCGCCAATGCCGACTACATTATCTCCGAGGTTTCCGGTGAAATAGAGTATCGATAAAATAGCGGTGCTGTCAACCAGCTGACTAAACATAGTTGAACCGTTATTCCTCAGCCATAAATATTTTCCTTTCGTAAGCCGTTTCCAGAAATGGAAAAGCCGGACATCCACAGATTGTGCAACCAGGTAAGCAATCATGCTGGATACGGTATTCGCTACCATAAATTCATATACACCATCAAACAGCTCAAGACCGCCGCTTACTCCATATGTATTAGGAAACCAGTTGGCTGCCGTCATCAGAATCAACATATATATATTCATGAAGAACCCAACCCACACAACCATCTGAGCTTTTTTACGGCCAAACAGCTCAGATATCATATCGGTTACCAGGAATGTAAACGGGTAAGCAATCAGCCCTACGGGAATACTCATTACATACAAACTCCCATCCATTACCAGCGACGGAGTAATTTCCTGCAGCCAACCAGGAAGCTCTAATTCAAAAATGGTAATAAACTTTGTGGTACCTATTACGTTACCCAGTACCAATGATGTGAGAAATAACCCAACCAGGGTGATGAATAAGACATCGCGTTTTGCAGGAGATGGTTTTCTGATTGAACTTAAATTCATCTGAACCTTTCGGTATGTGAAAGTTGTTATTTCTCTGAAAAAAGCAAAGACTACCCCAAATGAATAAAAAAACAAAGAAAAAAATTCAGATCGCTGAAGCCGCTGCCGACCGGTACCTGGAAAATGAACGGTTTTCCTATGAAAGCCTCGCAGAAAAACTGGGCATGGATGTTAAAGAGATCATGGAACATTTTCCCAGCCGCAGAACGATGCTGGAGTTCTATTATGAGGCCCAGTTCATCAGGTATCAGGAAATCAGTTCAAAAATTGAAGAGTACGATCAATTTTCATTAGCCGAAAAGACAAGTAACCTGATCCTTACACTGTTCGACCTGTTCAGCGAAAAACGTGAATTTATAGCAAAGAGTTACAATCGCATCATTGTGTGTAAGGGATCTGTTACAGAGTTTGAAAAGCAGATTTTATCTCAGTTTGATGAGTTCATATCTGCCGATCAAAATACATCTACAATAATGGGATTACTGAACAGCTCTGTATTACATAAAGTACTTCTCTACCATTTTCACGGATTTGTGAAGTTCTGGATTAAAGATACTTCTGAGAACTTCCAAAAATCGATGGAACTGATTGATAAGTGGACGGCACTTTTTGAATCAGTTGCTTATTCAGATGTAACGGATAAAGCAGTAAGCCTGGCAAAATTTTTAGCCTACAATTCTCCTTTCAAAGATTGTAAGCTCAAGCCGAAAAGAATGGGTGAAAGTAATGAGTGATTTCCCATCATCGAAATACGACCGTGGTAAAATTTTTGCCAAAACCGGCCTAAAAGTTAGCTCTAATTATGCAGCCCATTACCTGAAAACTTTGGGTAGAAAAAATAAAAACAGATCCGAGTTACACAGGCAATCTGCGGAAGAAATATTTTCAGAGTTCACAAAACTGAAAGGTACGGCCCTGAAAATTGCTCAAACCTTAAGCATTGACCAGGGATTTTTGCCTGATGAATTTGCCGATGTTATGACCCGTGCACAGTACAGTGTGCCTCCCATCAACCGGTCGCTGGTGAGATCTATCATTAAACAGGAATTGGGAAAATTTCCTGAAATGATTTTTGAAAAGTTTGAATCGGATGCTATTGCTGCTGCCTCGATCGGGCAGGTTCACCGTGCAACTTTAAAAGACGGACGAAAGGTTGCGGTAAAAATTCAATACCCCGGTGTTCGTGATACCATTTCATCAGATCTCGGACTGGCAAAAACGCTTTTTAAAAGAATCATTTCTGGCGGTGAAAATATTGATCCTTACTTCGAAGAGATTTATGATACTCTGCTCCTCGAAACGGATTATATACATGAAGGAGAAACCATCAACAGGTTTCAGAAACGTTTTTCTAACGATAGTGTAGTTACGCCTGTCTGGATTCCTGAATTTTCTACCCGCAGAGTTTTGACAATGACCTACATCGAAGGAGAACACCTGGGTGATTTTTTAAAACGCAATCCGGATCAAAACGAGAAAAATTTGTATGGTCAGCTTCTTTGGGATTTTTTCCACCGTCAGGTTGATGATAATGAGGAAATACACGCTGATACCCATCCAGGAAATTTTTTACTCACCAAAGACGGGAAGCTCGGAGTGATTGATTATGGATGTGTGAAAAAATTCCCTGAAGAGTTTTTTAATGACTATCTGAATCTGCTGCCCACTCATCTCACCCGCGATGAAGAAGAGATCATTCAGTTGTATTTACGATTGGGAGTTCTGAATGATCATCCTCAAAAAAGTAAAAAAGAGATGGAGTATTACCGTTTTTGCCTGAATTACGGCTACACATTTGCGATGCCTTACCAATCAGATAGTTTTGACTTTGGCGATCAGGAATATAAAGACCTCATTAAAGGGTACACCAAAAATGCACCCATCAGTACTGAACCCAGGGGAAATAAGCACTTTATATATAGTACGCGTGTTCATCTTGGCCTCTATCATTTTTTAATGAAACTGGGCGCCGAGATTAATACCGGACCCTCAAAAGAAATTGTAGCAAATAGAATTCAGCAGATATCAGAATGATCATAAAATTTTCAAGCAAACAATTGTAGTATCGTCTGCGAGCTTATGATTACTGAACTTTTTTACGGTTTCTTCGATCGCCTGGGCAATTTCTTCCGCTGTCATATTATCAGTATCCAGGTTTTTGATGAATTGCGCAGCTTCATCAAAACCAAAACGCTCTCCTGATGAGTTTACGGCTTCCGGAAATCCATCCGAGTAGAAAACAACAAGGTCACCGGTGTTCAGCTTCACGGATAACTGTTTATATACAACCAATTCACGCATTCCCAGCGGATAGCGTGGTGCAGGAGTTTCCACAAATTCAGCCTTTCCATTACGTTTCAGTATAGGACGGCAATGACCGGCATTTGCAATTTTCAGGATTCTGTCAACCGGATCATAACTTGCAAGCAGACAGGTAATGAATGTTTGTGAATCGGTTTTTTCACTAAGAACCGGTGAAATCTCTTTCAGAATATGTGCCGGTTCATCAGAGTGCATCCGCGATCGCAACAGTCCGCTTGTAAAAACCGCATGCAT
>SLAU01000333.1 GCA_007126675.1 Balneolaceae bacterium | reverse complement strand
GCTGAGCCTACACGATTTTGAAAAGTACCTTCCAGTATTAATTCTCCCTCAGTCGTTTCCGGAATATCTGATTGCATAATTTGGGATTCTGAGAAGTCAGGCAAAGGTATATCTATAACATCTTGTGTTGTCTGCCCAATTGCACTAAAGGTTAAAAAAAAGGTAAGGATGCCTGCTAAGCCAATGTTTGTAAATAGTGTCATTTTGATGAATTTTAATTTATGATTTCCTGGTTGGTAACATAGATATTTGTTGCAAACCTCTTGCTTTACTCTAATATGGGCAGGGGTTAAGAAAATTTGTATAGTACCGGCTCCTTTAACTTTTTTTAAAGACTGCCCGATTATGCAAAAAATCTATGTTGGGTCAGGTAAAAGGTTAGCCTAAACAGTTTGTTTATCAATACTTATTAGTAAGTATTATTTGTAAAAAAAAGGCGATTATTGGGCGAGAGGCATAGTTATTACAATTTGTACGCCGTGCCCCGGTTCAGATGAGATAGTGAATTCGCCGCCAAAATATGCCACTCTTTTTCGGATGTTATAGAGTCCGATTCCATTGGTTTTGCTTTCCTCAGGAATAAAGCCATTTCCATCGTCATCGATCGTGAGAACGACCTGGTTTTCCTGCCCGATGATCTGGATTTCGGCATTTTTGGCATCGCTGTGTTTTTCTATGTTTTGAATACTTTCCTGAATTATTCTGTAAAACTGAATGGCAACATCTTCCGGTAGATCAACAGGAACATCTAACGCCTGAAAGGCATATTCTATATTACTCTGCTGATTAACTTCATTAACCATTTGCTGTACTGATGCATGAAGCCCGAACATAGAAAGGCCTGAAGGGGAGAGCTTATGAGAGATGTGGCGAACATTTTGAAGTATGGTTTTGATCTCTTTTTTGAGGCTGAAAGTCTCTTTCTGCTCAGAATCTACACTCCTGCTGAGTTGACTAAGCCTGCTGCCTATCACATCGTGAAGCTCCATAGCTACTCTTGCCCGTTCTTTTTCTGTGCCTCTGATGTAGGACCTCAGATTTTCGTTTTCAAGCCGGGCAACTTTATCATTCAAAATTAAACGCTCTTTTTCTGCGATACGGATTTGCCAGGCAATACCCACACTAAGAAAAATGATTTCAAAAACTGAGGCAATTTGCAGTGGTGTGAAAATCATTGGGGATATGGCAATCAAACCAAACTCACTCATTATAAAAACAATTCCTGCAGCAAATATAAATGAAAAGGCAGAGATGAAAAGTACGGAGCTATATTTTTCTACATGATAAAAACTGACTGCCAGCCGGATACCTGCACCTATTGTGCACAAAATAAGCGCATAAAATAGTATGAGAACTATGGTGGCATTTTCTATAGCGGTGTCCGTAAAAATTAAGTGATTGGATGCAATAAGCCCAATTCCTATACAACAGCCCAGGATGAATTTATGTGTGGCAGGGTACATAATTTTCGTCCTGAAATAGGAGCTGATGAATAAGTTAAGCGCAATCATCATAATGTATGTAATCCCTAATCTGGCATGACCGCCTATTGTTGCGGAATCAGGATATATATATTTCTGTGCCAGCCCAAGGTCGTTAAAAACAAAAAGGCCCACGCTGATTACATAAATCAAATACCACAGAAACTTCGTATTAAAAGAAACGATGTATGCAATAGCAGCTATCAAAATTACTATACCGAATAAGCCAAAATAGACACCATAATAAGCGTAGTTGCGCTGCTGGGCGTGATAGAACTCTTCTTCACTCCAAAGTTTTACCGGATAGCTGATGGATGACCTGCGTTTATCAAACATCAGCAGAACATCAGCTGCTTCTCCGGCAGGTACCGTAATATCAAATGCAAAATTGGTGTGGTCTATATTCCGGGTGTTAAATGGCATCGCTCTTCCAGTTGAGCCGGTTTGTTTCCATGTGCCGCCGCTCTCTTTCACATAGATCTCAATGTAGTTCAAATGTGGATTTTCAACCTCAATGATCCACGTTTCAGTTTCACTTGAACTTTTTAGTGATAATCCGCCCCATACATATTCCTGAACAAATCCATAATAATAATCGCCTGATTGGGCTGTATCCTGAAGTATTTTCCATACCTCTTCAGGATCGCTCTCATCAGCAATTTTTGTGACTGCAAGTTTATCTGTGATATCCTGCCCGGAGATACCGGGGCGAAGCTCTATATCCGGAATTTGTGAATATGCATTACCTGCGCAAATAAGCAGTAGTATTGTTACCAGGCAGATGATTTTGTACCGGATATCTGCCATAAATCAAATTAAACCGTTTGAGTAAGCAAACTTGATAAGCTCTTTGATATTTGAGACGCCAAGTTTTTTATAAATATTTCTGCGATGTGTATTAATCGTGTGCGGACTTAGGAAGAGTTCTTCTGCAATCTCTGATGAAGATTTTCCCTGCGCAGTTAGCGAAATAATTCCTTTTTCTCTTTTTGTTAAAAATAGTGCTTTTGTTGACTTCTCTTCATTATGAGCTTCGTCAATTTCGGGATTGGTATAATATCCGCCGGCCAAAACCACATTCAGAGCATACAGGAGTTCATCTTCACCAAAATCTTTTAACAGAAATCCATTTGCTCCCTCTTGTTGAACTTTTTGTGCTAAAAGCGGGTCGTTGTGCATGGTAAGAATCAGGATACCGGTATCCGGATGCTTATCGCGGATATCAGTAATAAACTCAAGACTGCTGCGGTCAGGAAGGTTCAGATCAAGAATAAGCAGGTCAGGTGATTCGGCCTTGAGTGCAGTAAGTAAACCGGCTGCAGTTTTAAATGATTTTACCGGTGAATATTGTCCTGAACGCTCAAGGATGTGGACAATTCCATCTATTACGATTTGATGATCTTCGCAAATAAATACAGATTTCATGACCCCGATGATGACGTTAGTTATTTGCTGCAATATACTATTATATCTCCTAATAGAAATTTGAAATTAAGAGTTCATTTGACTGATTTTCAGATTTTTTTTAGAGTCATTTTCATGATGATAATGTCATTTTAAATACTACGGATTGGCAGGAGAGATGCAGAGTTTTTCGTCGCTCTGTAAATCAATAATCACTATGACTTATCTCCGCGAAATTAAATTTCGAAAAAGTATTGTATCAAAACGGAAAAAGATTTAAATAAGCTATCATTAATCATTGACAAATAAGCGGATAGCCGGATGTTTAAAAAATTCAAAAAACTGGTTAAAAATGCGGTCAATTCCGAGTCGTTAGATCCATCACGGTTTAATGATTCGCTGGCACTTGAAATTGAGTGGACTCCGGCAAAAGCCGGCGGTACAAACTTCAGAACTCATAAGCTCGTGAAAAAGGGATATAATATTCTGAAGTTTAAACCCACAATCGGTGCCAAGCTTTTTTCTGCAGTATTTGCACTCTCAGGTATTGGAATAGCCATTTTTGCTGTTATTGGATCTTTGAGTGAAGGCGGATCGGTTACAGGCAGCGAGTTCTTGTTTTTACTGGCATTTGGACTGGTTTTTACAGCTGTGGGTTCGTTTATTTATTACAAATATTCTAAACCGATTGTATTCGATAAGCTCACCGGAAATTACTGGAAAGGTTTTAAAGAACCGGATCATAACACTGTTATTTCAACGGATAAAAACTC
>SLAU01000039.1 GCA_007126675.1 Balneolaceae bacterium | reverse complement strand
CCCTTTGAAGGGGGACTTTGTTTTGCCTCACTTATTTTACGTCACGATTGATTCCCAAATGAAACTCAACTTCTCAAAAATCCCACCCAACTAAAACAACTTCCCAAGCTCCTTACAAATATCTTCACATAGCTTCTTCAGCTCTGGCGTCATCGCATTTTTTGTGTGAGAGTCGATGTCCAGCTCGCCTACAAATTCATCTCCTTTCATGATCGGGACTACAATCTCAGATTTTACATCTACGCTGCAGGCAAGGTAGTTATCTGCTTTGTTTACATCCTGTACCACAAAAGTATCCAGTGTTTCGGCCGCTTGTCCGCATATTCCGGTTCCGTATGGAATTCTTGTGTGGTCTGTTTCCTCACCCACAAACGGGCCGAGCTCAAGCATTCTCTCTTCTGTTTCTGATGCGAGGTAAAAACCGGTCCAGTCAAAAACATCAACTTCACGATCCAGAACTACGCAGATCTGTTTCAGTATTTTATCCCGTTCTTCACCTGATTGAATGATTGATTTTACTTCCGATAAAATTGCTTCTGTATTCATTTTCTGATTTAAAAATTCGACTTTTTTTAAAGTAGTTGAGGTAACGTGGCGCGGTATGATTCAAAATCATCCGTGCTTCAGGGGTGTAAAGGTACAAATTTCGATAATTCAATATTCATCATTTAAAAATCTTTAAAAGGTCTCTATCTTTAGCGCCATGTTTGAATTTATATCAGAAATTAACACAGAGAGCGGTTCCTATTTCATAAGTTCTGCTGCCCTGCTTATTGCGAGTTTTACATCATTGTTTTCAGTTGTAAACCCGCTTGCTGCAATGCCGGTTTTTTTATCACTAACAGCAAGCTATACAGATACTCAGCGTGCACGCACTGCCAAAAAAGCAACCGTATATATGTTTGGTGTGCTGATAGTTTTTCTGCTGATCGGAACCTATGTGCTCACTTTTTTTGGAATAAGTTTGCCGGGAATACGTATTGCCGGCGGATTGATAATCATGCGCGCGGGATACGCAATGCTTAGTCCTGAGGATTCCGGAAAAAAACTGACGGATAAAGATGAGGCTGCGGCTTTAGTAAAAGAAGATATCTCTTTCAGCCCGCTTGCTCTTCCTCTGCTGTCAGGTCCGGGCAGTATTGCTGTGGTGATCGGTTTTGCATCGCAGGCAGCCAGTCCGAATGACTATTTGATAAATGCGATTTCAATAGTTCTTGTTGTTATTGTTACTTATATCCTGCTTAGGCTGGCTCCTATATCAGAAAAATATATTGGGCATACCGGACTAAATGTAATGACCCGCCTGATGGGCTTTATTGTACTTGCTATCAGTGTTCAGTTTATATTGAGCGGGATTACCCAATATTTTAATATTTCGATTTGATGGATCAGCGTCAGCAGTTACAGCGTTTGTTTTTGTTTGATTTGTGGTGCATCCGGAAATTGACGGATTCTCTGATTAACAAGGGTAACTTTAAAGATAAAGCAGCTTGCTCAGCATTTCTGTCGCATATCATAAATGCCCAGAGAATTTGGTTTTACAGAGTGGTGCGTCTTGATATTGATGACACATTGCCCTGGGATGAACATCTGCTGAATGAAATTAAAAAGGAAGCAAAGTCTGCCAACCAACTATGGATCGATCTGATTGGTGATCATGATATGGATCTGGAAACAGTTATCCATTATCAAAACAATGCCGGTAATAACTTTCAAAATCGAGTAATGGATATTTGCCATCATTTAATA
This sequence comes from Balneolaceae bacterium, assembly GCA_007126675.1. GTDB lineage: Bacteria > Bacteroidota > Rhodothermia > Balneolales > Balneolaceae > SLAU01. The sequence goes on along the minus strand of SLAU01000039.1, from coordinate 1,923 downwards.
ATCCATGGCCAGCATCACCGTGCACAAATTTCATTGCTGATGAGAAGGGCAGGTATTACACCTCCGCCGACTGATTTCATCCACTATCTTCGAAGCTCAGCAGTGTAAGCGAATTTAAATTATCGTTAGTTAAGATAAAATTCGGGAAAACAGTCTTTGATTGTCTAAAAGATCGGTTGCGATAAAGTGATAAATTTCGTCATGCCGGACCCCGATCCGGCATCTCCTGCCTATATCAGTGGCTGGAGATTCCGGATCTTCGCTTTCGCTGCGTCCGGAATGACGCTCTATTTGGACAATGTCACCTTTATTTCAACAATTTTATGTAGATCTCAGGTTACATTATTGAAAATTATCCGTTAGAATCGGTTTTTTCACTTGTATTAATCACACCGATTCAATTTCTTTTGCATTCGATTTAATCTAACTACTGTATCTCTGGAACTGCTCGAACAAATTATAGTCACTTTCGCCAATTATGCATGGGGCACTCCTATGCTGGTGCTGCTGGTTGGCGGCGGAATTATTTTTCTCGTCTTTTCTCGTTTTATGCCGTACCGCAACTTCAAACACGGAGTTCAGGTACTCACAGGTAAATATGACGACCCCAACGCCCCAGGCGATATAAACCACTTTCAGGCTCTATCGAGTACACTTGCTGCTACGGTGGGTATGGGAAATATCAGCGGTGTTGCCATTGCACTCGGGCTTGGAGGGCCGGGCGCTATTTTCTGGATGTGGATTACTGCACTGGTAGGTATGGCGACCAAATTTTTCACCTGTACGCTCTCCATTATGTACAGGGGCAAAGATACGAGCGGTAAAGTTCAGGGCGGACCCATGTACTATATTGTCGAGGGGCTTGGTAAAAAGTGGAAACCCCTGGCGATGTTTTTCTGCGTGGCCGGTCTTATCGGCTGTACCCCGATGTTTCAATCAAACCAGCTCACACAGATCGTTCGCGATACCATTCTTGCCGAACAGGGATGGCTCGGATACGATGTGATTATCCTGTCCGGTACTGTGCTCACCGAAGCGGGTTTTCGCCTGTCGGATATCATCATGGGTCTTCTGCTTGTAGTACTCGTATCCATTGTAATTTTTGGCGGAATTAAGAGAATCGGAAGTGTAGCCTCAAGGCTGGTTCCCCTGATGGTTGTAATCTATATTCTTACTGTAGTCTACATCATCATCAGCAATATTTCAGACCTGCCGCAGTATGTTGCACTTATTTTTACCGATGCATTCCAGGGTAATTTTGCCAGTGAAGAAGCCGCATTTGGCGGGGCACTGGGCTATATGATCTCCATGGGTATCCGCCGGGGTGCATTCTCCAATGAGGCGGGTATCGGTACGGAAGCAATGGCGCACGGAGCCGCCAAAACACGTGAGCCTGTTCGTGAAGGGCTGGTAGGTATGCTGGAGCCTGCCATTGACACACTGCTTGTATGTACCATGACTGCACTCGCGCTGCTGATGACCGGCGCATGGACCGACACTACCGTGGATGGCATCACCATGACAGCTGTTGCCTTCCAGGCCGGGATTCCAACCGTTGGCCTCTATCTTCTCATCATCTGTGTATTCATCTTCAGCATTACCACGATGTTTACCTACTCCTACTACGGCACAAAATGCCTCAACTTCCTGATCGGCGCTGAGCGGAAGCACTACTATAACTACTTCTATATCGTCTCCATTTTCATTGGGTCTATCACAACCATCGATATGGTAATCAACCTTATTGACGGAATGTTCGCTATGATGGCGATCCCGACGATGGTTGCAACCCTTCTGCTGGCGCCAAAAGTGGTGCAGGCAAGCCGCGACTATTTCGCCCGAAAAGAGCGTGGGGATTTTGATCACTACTGATCTATTGTTTTAAATCCGGTGAATCCATTTTGATTCTGAAACTTTCTCTCT
>SLAU01000254.1 GCA_007126675.1 Balneolaceae bacterium | reverse complement strand
GTAACAGAGATTCTGAGGCTGTAACAACTGCAGACCAGATCAATACGTTACAAGGATACTTCATCAAAGTGAATGAAGACAACGGCTCTTTCTTTGTGGGTAATGACGAAAACGGGTTTGCTGAAATCACTAATGTTGATATCAATGCCAGTAATGGTGTGATACATGTGATTGATGCAGTGATGCTGCCGCCATCCGAAAAAAATGCCGGTGACAAAGGCGGAAATGACAATGGTAATGATGAAAATGAAAAACCCGAAGAATCGATCGTTGATATCGCAGCAGGAAATGAAGATTTTTCAATCCTGGTAGAAGCAGTAGTTTTTGCAGGACTGGCTGATGAACTTGACGGAAATCGTCAGTTTACTGTTTTTGCACCTACCAATGACGCGTTTGAAGCACTTCTCGAAGCACTTGAGCTGACTACAGAAGAACTTTTCTCAGAAGGCAATGAAGGACTTGTAAGAGATATTCTGCTCTATCATGTTGCTCCCGGTAATCGTGCAGCAGAGGATGTTGTTACATCAGATCGAATCAGAACCGTCAGCAAATCTTTTATCTTTGTAAATGAAGAAGAAGGCGACTTTTTTGTGGGTAATGATGCCAACGGTTTTGCCCAAATCATTGATACCGACATTTTTGCAAGAAACGGCGTGATTCACGTGATTGATGCTGTAATGCTCCCTTAGTATATTAGTCCGTCACAGATAAGCTTATTATAAATTGACCCGCAGAAAGTATCTGCGGGTTTTTTTATGCCTTAAAAATTCAAACAGGCATTACAGCGATTAAAAGTGCAATTATAAAACTTCCGGTTTTGCCGGTTCAGGAGTTTCTTCCGGCATCATTTTGTTCAGCACAAAATAGACCGGACAAAATCCGGTAAAAGCACTCGAAATTTGCAGAACCGCTACAGCTCCGGCAAGGTACAACCACTGAATGTTCACAGTAAAAGCAAGTATTACGCTTAACAGATACGTTGCACCGACAATCCCATCGTGAACTTTGATTTTAGATTGAATACGATATGTTTTCATAGTGGACGGAATTATTAAAGTTATCATTTATAGAAAAGCAATTTTAATGTAGTTAAATAATTCGATTAATTCATTACCTGCCATTATGATAATTGATTTTTTACCAACTACCTATATCCCGCATAAAAGTGGGAAGTGGTAGATAAGCGGCAAGCCATATCAGATCAAATAAACAGACAAACAGCCCAATTACTTTTGTAATATCTCTCCTTCCGATTTCCCAAAGTTCTTTTATATTAAACGGTTAAACAGAGCTGTTTGAAAGAAAGACAACATGAAGAAATCATCACTTACAGAAGCGGATATCCGGACCAAGTACATTACTCCGGCGCTGCAACAGTCCGGGTGGGATCTTCATAAGCAAATCCGTGAAGAGAAATACTTTACAGATGGTCGCATCCGTGTAAGAGGCGCATTGGCTAAACGAGACACAGGTAAAAAAGCAGATTACATTCTCTACTACAAACGCTGCATGCCATTGGCCGTCATTGAGGCGAAAGACAATAGCCATTCTGTTGGAGCCGGACTGCAGCAGGGTCTGGAGTATGGCGAGATCCTGGACGTTCCGTTTGTCTACAGTTCCAACGGGGACGGCTTTATCGAACACGACCGGACCAAGAAAGAAGGTGAGATTGTACGCGAACTCACACTCGATCAGTTCCCTTCTCCTGAAGAGCTTTGGCAGCGATACTCTGCATCGAAAGGGTTTGATAAAAGGCAGGAGAAACTGGTCAAGCAACCCTACCATTTTGACAAAGAAGGCAGAACACTACGTTACTACCAAGAGATTGCCGTTAACCGGACTATTGAGGCCATTGCCAAAGGACTGGATCGTATTCTGCTTGTAATGGCTACCGGTACAGGAAAGACACTCACAGCCTTCCAGATCATCTGGCGGATATGGAAATCCGGCGAGAATAAACGCATCCTGTTTCTGGCTGATCGCAACATCCTGGTTGATGATCCAATCCGGAAATACTTCGGATCGCTTAAGGATGTAGTTCATAAAATACAGCGTGGTAAGTTAAGCAAGGCACACCAGATCTATTTTGCCCTGTACCAGGCGGTGACCGGCAATGAGGATTATGAAGATCTGTTTACACAGTACTCTCCAGACTTTTTTGACCTGATTATTATTGATGAGTGCCACCGTGGAAGCGCAGCTGCCGATTCTGCCTGGCGCCGGGTATTGGAGTACTTTGATAGTGCCACCCACATCGGCTTGACGGCTACTCCGAAAGAAACCAACACCGTATCCAATATCGACTACTTTGGAGAGCCACTTTACACCTACTCCCTGAAGCAAGGCATTGAGGATGGATTCCTGGCTCCATACAAAGTGGTTCGTTTCACCATCGATAAAGATGCTGAAGGCTGGAGGCCGGTGGATGGCTTTGCGGATAAATATGGGAATATCATCCCGGACCGGGAATACAACCAAAAGGATTATGACCGCAATCTGATACTTGAAAAGAGAACGGAACTGGTTGCGAAGAAAGTGACTGAATTTCTTGAAGGCACCAACCGGTACGCCAAAACTATTGTGTTTTGCATCGACATCGATCACGCAGAGAGGATGCGGCAGGCCCTGATCAATCACAATGCGGAGATGGTTGCCAGGGATAACCGATATGTGATGCGCATTACCGGCGATGAGATGACCGGCAAGCGTGAGCTGGACAACTTTATGGACGAAGAGGAAACATATCCCGTAATTGCCACTACTTCGAAGCTGCTTACCACCGGGGTGGATATCCCAACCTGCAAGTTCATCGTTCTGGATGCCAACATCGGCTCAATGACAGAGTTTAAGCAGATCATTGGCCGGGGTACCCGCATCAGTGAGGATTATGGGAAGATGTATTTCACCATAATGGATTTTCGAAATGTGACCCGCCACTTTGCCGATCCAGACTTTGATGGTGAGCCGGTACAAGCCACCACATTTGGCCCGAATGATTCTCCGGTTCCGGAAGATGAGGTTCCTGACGGCATACCGGATGACCGGGCTCATGAAGATGGAATAGACTGGGATTCTGATGGCCGCGACGATGGAGGAGCCATTGAAGACGACGAGGCAAAACGATTTTATGTAAACAATGTTGAGGTGAAATTACTGAATCAGCGGGTGCAGTTTTACGATGATGATGGCAAGCTGGTGACGGAGTCGCTGAAAGATTACTCCCGAAAAAAGATCAATGAAAAATATTCCTCACTGGATGACTTCCTGCGGCACTGGAGAGAATCCGAGAAAAAGCAGGCCATTGTAGAGGAGCTGGAAGAGGCAGGTGTGGTGTTTGATGAGCTGCAGAAAGAGGTAGACAAAGAACTCGACCCATTTGACCTGATCTGCCACATCGCGTTTGAGCAGCCACCCCTCACCCGGAAAGAGCGTGCTGAAAATGTGAAGAAACGAAACTATTTTGGCAAGTACTCTGGCACCGCGAGGGAAGTACTGCAGGGCCTGCTTGATAAGTATGAAGATGAAGGATTGGAAAACCTGGAGGATATGAATGTGCTAAAGCTTGACCCGTTTAACAAACTTGGCTCACCGATGGAGATTGTACAAGAGTTTGGCGGACGGGATCAGTACTTTCAGGCGATTCATGAAATTGAGGATGAGCTCTATAAAGCCGGATAACACCTCATCCAACCCT
>SLAU01000307.1 GCA_007126675.1 Balneolaceae bacterium | reverse complement strand
ATGATCGAGGGACTGGCTGACGGTACCATAGATGCAATTTGCACCGATCACGCGCCGCATTCAATTGAAGAAAAAGAGGTTGAATTTATTTATGCACCAAATGGCATTATAGGGCTCGAAACTGCCTGGAGTATTTGTGTAATGCGGCTGCTCGATCCCAAAAAACTCTCTTTAGAAAGCATTCTGGAGAAGCTTGTAACCAATTCAAGAAATATTCTGAATCTCCCCATTCCTGAAATTAAAGTTGGTGCTGCAGCCAACCTTACATTTTTTAATACTGATGAAGAGTGGGTGTTCAGTTCAAAAGAAGTCAGATCCAAATCCAGGAATTCACCTTACCTCGATCAAACACTGAAAGGAAGGGCCACAGCGATCTACAACAATAACAGATTTATCGAGAATACACTACGAGACTGATTTTCGGGTTATTAAATCTCAATGAATTTAATTCGATATTTTTTCATACCAATTCTGCTCCTGCCGTTATCTCTGAACGCGCAGCAAAATGAACTTTCCGAGATCCGGGATATCTTTGATCAGTTTGGCGAAGTATCGAATAGTGAACTGCAGAAAGTGGCAGATCACGATTACCCTTTTGAATATCTAATCAGAGAATCGTCTGTCAGGTTCAGAGAAGACAGGGGAAGTATTGAAGCTGTGATTGATCATTACGTAAGAATTAAGATATATAGTGATGATCCGATCGAAATTGCAGATGCTGCACTGATTGCTATCCCATATTATTATGCCGACAATATGGAGCAGATTATAAACCTGAGAGCTACCACGCATCTGCCGGACGGTTTTCGCAGTTTGTTAAACAGCAATCAGGTAAGCCGGTCCGACCTGAATACACGGTATCGAATCCTCGAATTTGATATGCCGGATGTGGAAAAGGGTGCGGTTCTGGAGTACAAATATACAGTGATCCGGCGCTATATCGAAGAATTGCCTGACTTTTATTTTTCATACCAGGTTCCGGTACTACATGCTTCTATCCAGCTCAAGTACGAAGAATTTCTGCGTTATGATGCCATTAAAGTGAATACTGATTTTGATGTGGAGTTTACCGAGCAGCGCATCGATACCAGCAACGTGCCACACATATTTACCTACAGCAGGCCGGAACCGATCACTATTTATACGTGGACGGCCCGGGATGTGCCGGCAGCAGACTATTCAGAATTTATCAGCTCCATTGATGACATTCGCGGGAAAATAAAATTTCAGATTAGTGAGTTCGGGATTCCGCGCCAGCCGCTGGATAACAGCTGGGACGTGGTGGCTGCACAAATCCGGCGAAATGCAAATCCCGAATTGCAGCTTAAACGCAAAAGTAATTATCTGGAAAAAGGGCAGCAGATTTTGAATTACTTCGACGGAAACCTGGCGGAAGCCCAGGATTCAATTTACAGCCTTGTGAATACCCGATCTCAGTTTAATGAATTAAACTCCGTTTTTGCTGATGGCAGATTCGATCATGTACTGGAAGGTGAGCCGGCCGATCAGGCAGAAATAAATATGGCGTTACTGACAATGCTTCGCGGTGCGGGCATAGAAAGTTATCCGCTCTACATTTCAGGCCGGGATTTTGGCAGAATCAACCCTTCATTTCCTTCGCTATATCAGTTTAACCGGATGCTTGTGTATAGCCGAATTGACGGTGAAGAGTATTTTATGGATGCATCGTTTGCCAACAGTTATCCCAATCTGATTCCGGTTGAATCGTTCAACGAAAAGGGTTTCCTGCTGAAAGAAAAAGAATTTGAATGGGTAGATATCACACCAACACAAAGCTTGTTTGATCTTGAAATAGATGTGATTGCGGAGCTTTCTGCAGAGGGTAACCTCTCCGGTGAAATATCTGCAGTAGCCGGCGGATATCCTGCCCAGCAGATCATGCAGCAGATGGATCGCAGAAAACCATTCACTGAAATAATTCAGGAAACTTTTCTCGATGTTTATCCGGATGCTGAAATTACAGATCCGCAGGTTCGCACTATTAACAAAGGCAGGGATGTGGAAATTAACGGGCGTTTTTTAATATCCGATTATGCGATAAGTTTTAGTGACGGACTTGAAATACGGCCGATGATTGTAGGGTATCTTTTCAGGAATCCATTTGAAGAGTCTGAGCGCCGCGTGCCGATTACCCTGGACGCCCCCGAGGAATTGGTTATAAACTACACGGTGAAGTTCCCTGACGGATTTGGGGTTGAAGCCTTTAGTGATGCACTCGAAACATCGATGTCGGGTGCAGAGCTGGTGGAAGAGTATCACAGTTCAGGCAATGAAGTTAATTACACATTTAAAGTGATGATTACCCGCAGGGAGTTTCCCGCCGAAGCCTATTCGCAGCTCCGAAGAATTTATGAGCGTTGGGTTGAACTGAGTAATGAAACCTGGCTGATAAGAAATTAGGAGAAATGGCATAAATCATGATTCTTTCTATTGAGACATCCACACCGGTTTGTTCGGTAGCTTTGCAAAACTCCTCTGGCCGAATTTTTGAAAAACGCACGGAAGGGAGGGGAGTTCATTCAGAACGCACTTTTCTTTTTATCCAGGAGCTTTTGGAAAGAACGGGCACGGATATTTCTGGCCTGAACGCTGTTTTGTTCAGTAACGGACCGGGTTCTTATACCGGGCTCCGTATCGGCGCATCTGCGGTAAAGGGAATTCTGTTTGGAAGAGAGGTGCCATTTTATACCTATCCCACTCTTATCTCATTTGCAGCCGGAGTTGGGTCAGTGAATAAAAATGCAGCCAGAATATTTTCTGTGATTGACGCGAGGAGAAATCATTTGTATGTGCAACAGGTTGACAGGGACAGCTCCGGATTCAGTGCAAACGGCGAACCATCCGTAAAAACGCTTGAGGAAATTTCCGAATCATTACAGCATGGGGATATACTAGCCGGAACGGGTTGGGAGAGGCTCAGCCTGCCGGATAAAAAACAAATTGAGACATACGGTTCTAATATTATCTCTGCGAAAAACCTTATTCTTGCCTGGAAAGATGACAGCCTGAAAAAGTATTTCAAAAAGGAAGATCCCGCTGCTTTTGAGCCAAACTATCTGAACATGGCCCAGGTGAATAATAGTTCTGTTTAGGGTGTTCAAATATGACACTTGCTTGTACAAAAATGTTAGACTCGTCATGCCGGACCCCGATCCGGCATCTCCTGATTTGTTATTAATCGCGGACTTTAAAATGGATATTTATAGCTGTGCAAAGCATGGAGATCCCGGATCTTCGCTTACGCTGCGCCCGGGATGACGTTTTATTTGGACATCTTGTCCCTTATTTTAACAATTCATTATCGGTCTCAGCTTAGTTATCAGCCCGACAACGCCCGGTCCAGATCTTCAATAATATCATCAATATGTTCAAGGCCGACGCTTAAGCGGATCAGGTTCTCCGGTGTGATCGATCCTTCGCCTTCGCTGCTCTGGCGATGTTCCCATGTGCTTTCAACCCCGCCGAGGCTGGTTGCGCGTTTGATCAGTTTTGAGCGGCTTACAATTTTTATCGCCTCTTCGCTGCTGCCGCTTACCAGATAGGAGACCATGCCGCCGAACCCGCTCATCTGCTTTTTGGCAATCTCATGACCGGGATGGGATTCCAAACCCGGGAAATAGACGTCATCCACTTTTTTGTGGTTATTCAGAAAATCAGCTGCCTGTGCCGCATGT
>SLAU01000141.1 GCA_007126675.1 Balneolaceae bacterium | reverse complement strand
GTCAGCTGCCCGAAAAAGCGGTTCATTGTTGGAAACCGCATCGCCCCGCTCTACGTGGCGCCGTAGTATCACAAGATCGTGAGGAGCCCTTAGAGTGCCAAAGCCGATACGGGTTTCGAGTAGCTTTACTTCACTTTCGGCAATTCGTTTGTTGGCCCGCGATTCTTCATACTCGGCGCGGGAGATGGCTTCACGCTCAAAAAGAGTTTGGTTGCGTTCATATACGGCTGAGGCCAGTTCCAGTTCGGCGCGGGCGCGCTGTAATTCAGCCTGCTGCTCCTCAATATCAAACCGCAGCAATACGTCTCCCTCAGATAAGCGGTCGCCTTCTCGTACATTCATTTCGATGATCAGCCCGCTCATCCGGCTGGCCAGTGTAACCATATTTTCCGGCTCAACCGATGAGGAAGCCCGTACAATGCGCGACATATCGATCGGGGTGAGTTCGTAGCCGGCGATTGCTGCGGCTCGTTCAGCGGAAGTGTCAGTCCCCGGGTCTGATTCACAGCCTGCCCACAAACCAAGTGATGCAAGCAGCAAACCGGCAAAAAAAAATCGGATTATCTTCATATATCTTTAAATCAGGTTATAACCCTCTAAATTAACTGACTAACGGTGAATAGTCCAACTGCGTACCCTGCTTTAGCAAGGTTTAACAGAAAGGATGTTGTGCCGGTGATTCAATCCTTTTTGATTAAACAGTGCATCTCATTCCCTTCTCCCCGGCAGCATTCATCCACATTGATACCGCAAGCGGTACACTGCCCGTGGCCATGCACCCAAACCAGGCTTGCAATTTGACCACAATAGAGACAGCGGCGGGAATTCGTTTGACGGTTATCCGTTTTCTTCTGTGAGTTCACGATATGCAACATCAAGGTTTCGGGGTAATGAGAGAAAGTCGGAAGGACTCAGGTGATCCGGAAACAGATCGAACGATCTGGTTTCAAGAATCTCCTCACGGCTCTTGCCGGCTGCAATTTCCGCAGAAGTATGATCCAACAGATGTGTAAGGAAATCACGCATGTACAGCAGATCATCCCGGTTACCGGTTACACCAAAATCAGGGTTACCATGGCCAAAAATATATACGGTTTCTGAGTCCCCTTCATCCGCCACTGTTTCGAGCAGATCGATCCATCCCGTGATTGAAGCGCCGCCATCGCGGTCGATAAACGGGTAGAGCCGGTTAAAAACCAGGTCGCCCATGTGTGCCACATTTGCATTCTCGAACCAGATGACCGAATCGCCGCCCGTATGAGCATTTCCGTAATATTTTGCCCTAATTGTTTCCATTCCCGGCGACATCACATACTCCTGCGAGAAAGTGATACCTGCAGCGGTCATTTCATCAAGGGTATCGCGTGCTTCGGCCTGACGGCGCTGCAATTCCGGAACATTTTCGTGAGCTATAATCTGGTAATTATCATCCGCAAAGGTGCCGTTGCCTGAAACATGGTCGCCGTGATGATGCGTATTGAAAAGAACCCGCGTTGGCCCTGTGCCATAATTCCCAATCCCTTCTAAAAACTGAACTGCGGTTTCGGCATACTGGGAATCAATGGATACAATCGTATCCTCAGTAACAAACCACCCTATCGTTCCGCCGCGCATTGAAAAGTAACCGAGGTTGTTTCTAATCTCGAAAAAGGGGCCTTCAGAACGAAAGGTTTTGAGGAGTGACGGAGCTGCAAAAGCACCGGCAGATAACAGTCCAAGGTGGCGAAGAAACAGTTTTCGATCCATAGCAATTTATTCGAGTTGGTGATTGTCGCGGATTAAGAGCAGAATAGCCGCATGCGGTACAATTAAAAACTTTTCGTTCTCAAACTCAATTTCATGGGCGCGGCTTTTCAGGAATATGGCTAGATCACCTTCCTCGGCCTGCATTCCCATATATTTGGTATCGGCGGATTTCTCTTTCCATGGCTCATCAATATCCTGAGAGGGAATCGGGTAACCGGGACCGGTTTTAATAATGTACCCGCTCTGGATCTCTTCCTTCTCTTTAACAGTGGCCGGCAACACCAGGCCGCTTTTTGTATGAGTTTCCATCTCGCGCGGCTTGATAAGCACACGGTCACCGATGATGATGAATTTATCTACAGAGTTGAGGTATTCCTGGATCATGAAAATGTGTATCAGCTTATAAATGAAAGGGAAAGATAGCAAGATACAAAGAACTTCTTTAAAACAACCTGACCTTAAACAACCTTACAGCGTCCGAAGGTCCTGTCAGCGTTGTTTGCCAGGGCTTTAAGTTCATGGAACATGCCAGAATATACACTGGCCAGCAGAAACCCCGACGCTGTCAGAAGCGCGGAAAAGCACCGCGAATGTACCGCTAAAGCTGCACCTACGGCTGTCAGGTCTAACAATCTGACAGCGACTGGGATAACGCCCTTACTGGACATTTAGACTTTTATTCCAAAATCTTTATACCGAACTCAGGGATGGGTAAAAACGTAAGTGAGTAAATTAACCCCAAACTGCAATGCGGCTTCCACAATATCTGCAGGGTTGTCGTGCTCATCATACGCCCACCCGTCTGCGGGATTCGATTCATACGTGTAAAGCAAAACCATACGCCCTTTATGATACACGGCAAATGCCTGTGGCGGCTTTCCATCATGCTCGTGCACTTTTGGCGGACGGCCCTCAGGAAATTCAAATACATTTCTGTAGATAGGATGATCGGCCGGCAGCTCAAAAAAGTCCTCTTCAGGAAAGATGTTCTTCAATATCGGGCGTACGTACTGGTCGAATCCGTAATCATCATCAACATATAAAAATCCGCCCCGTTCCAGGTACCGGCGCAGGTTCGCCATTTCAGAATCATTTACACTGATATTGCCATGACCGGTCATATACAAAAAGGGATAGTTAAAAATTTCGCGGCTGCCCAGCTGAACATCATCATAGCTCACATTAATGTTGATCGGAATATGCTCTTTAGCAAATTGCATCATATTGGTAAGTGCCGTGGGCGAACTATACCAGTCACCACCACCACGATACTGAATCCGCGCTATTTTAAACTCATCATTATCCCGGGCTTCCAGAACAGGAACGGCCACCAGGGGAAACAAGAAAAGAATTGCAGCAACTAAATATCTCATTTTATAAAAATGATGAAAGATGAATTTTGAATGTTGAAATTATGGCATATAAGTATGAACTGTATTATAACACTTCAACTTTTTTGATAGTATGATTGGAAGGCACAATTTAGCTTTTTTATAATTCAACATTCAAAATTCATCATTTCCAATTCCTCATTTAAAGAAATCCCAACTTTTAATTTGCCATAGAGATATTTAAAATATTGTTAATCTCATTTCTAGAGCTGTAATAAAGATCATTATATCAGCAATTAAACCTATTCTGCATTATATTGAGATACGTATTCTAATAACCTGATAGGCTTTTCCATATCTGCAATGAGCGTATTCATGAGCATTTTTTATAGTTATTCTTGCTCTTCTATTGATTTCAGATTCATTGTGATTTTTCTGATTCTGTTTTCAGTAAATATTCACAGTGCAAATTCACAAACCATTGAGATCGAGCTGCATCAAATACAGGAATTGTCAGAAAAATACAGTACGCAGTGGCAGCAGTTTGAGAATCGTCTGGAATATTCAGTTCGTGGCGAACAGGCGGCCGCAGCACGGTTAAATCCATCGATTGCCTACGAT
>SLAU01000229.1 GCA_007126675.1 Balneolaceae bacterium | reverse complement strand
GGCAGCCCTGTCTGCCGACGAGGCAGGCTTGATTTTTTGCTTACTTTTGTATCAAGACAAAAGTAAGGGGATGTTTTAATCAGGCTAAAATTAAGAGTATTAGCTCAGAGTTAATTCCTGGCAGGCTGATTACTATTGTTTTTTTGTCTGTCCGGTTACAAACAGCTCAAGCCAAAATTCCAAAAAAGGTGTCACTATGCGGAAGTCAGGAGGGGCTAAAACCTGAAGCCTGATTATTTTTTTGCGTAAAGAAGCAGGCCAATGCCAAAAACCAGGAACACCAGGTGGGGTAAAAAGGCGGCAACGGCCGGACTAAAGGTGCCTGCCGCACCAAACGGCTCAATGATTTTCATAAACGCAAGGTAAATGAAACTGATTACAAGGCCGGCGGCTATATAGAATCCTTTTCCGCCTTTTCTCCTTTCAGTGGCTATTGCAAACCCGATTAAGCTAACCACAAAAATAGAGAGGGGGTATGCTATTCGTCCGTATAGCTGAGTTAACGGCAGAGAAATACCACCGGCGCCAATTCTTTCAATCGAAGCAACATATTGAAAAGCTTCAGGATAGCTTAACTGGTAAATATCAGATGAATGGCGGGCAAGGTCTCTCGGATATAAATTTATATCCAGCTCCACGCGATTACTGTCTGTTACACTGAATCCTGTTTCATGAAAAACTTTTTCTGAATATCTGTCTGTAACCCATGTCGAAGTTGAATCAACCCAGTTGATTCTGTTTGCTATGATGATTCTGCTGATCTCATCATTACTGAATTCAACTAATGTAGCCCGGTAACCTATCTGTGTATTGGGATCAAAAAAGTTGAAACTGATGATACTGCTATCGGTCGCTTGCCGGTACAGAGTTCCGCGATCAATTCGTTCGCCCGAACCGCTCATGTATCTTCCTTCAAACTCTATTCGTTCGGCATTTGAACTTGGAATAATGTATGCGTCAAGATAACTCACAACAGAACCCACCATCAATCCAAAAAAGATATAGGGAATAGCAAGACGGTATAGACTGATACCGGAGGCTTTAATCGCTGTGATTTCAAGTCTTTCGGTCATTTGCCCGGTTAAAATTAGACAGGCTACAAAAACGGCGAGCGGGCTTACAAGGCGTATCATCTCGGGGATATAATTGAGATAATAGTCGTTCCAGATTACTGCAATTTCTGCTCCTCGATCGATGAAATCATCACTATTCTCAGAAAAGTCGATAAGGATAAAGATGCAGATCAAAACACCGGTTACAAAAACGGAAATCGTCAGTAACCTAAAAAAGATGTATCGGTCAAGTTTACGCATCTTTACGGAGAAGGTTCGTTATTTTGAGGGATGTAGTTACATGCAGCCACAATATTGTTCCGGTAACAAACAGGAAAATATTGATTCCCCACATACCCATAAAAGGTGAAATTACAAGCCTGTCAGCCAGTTTCTCTCCCTGTATAAGAGCAATGAAGTAGATCGTAAGAATCACTGCACTGATCAATGCAGCAACGCCAAGATTTCCCTTTCTTGTAAGCATACCTATAGGTGCACCAATCATTACAAACAGCATGCACGCGAACGGAATGGAGAGCTTTTTGTGAACCTCGACCATAAATTCAGCAATTCTCATAAAACGCCATTCTGCATTCGATTTATAACTTTGGAGATCGGTTTTATACCTGTTGATGCTGTTTAGAGTAAGGTTTAAGACAGAGACCTGTTCAGGGGCTTCTTCAAAAATATTCAATACATCAAATGCGGAGTTATAGGCTTTAAGGGTGTCTTCCCCCGAACGTTGTATCTGGAACGACCGTGCTGTAATTGTAGGAGCAAAAGGCACATTATCTTTTTGCCCGGTTTTTGAAAGTAATGACTCAAACTCTTTATCTAGCTCAGTACTGATTGAATCAATAACGGCAAGCATAGCCTGTGCACTCATGGTGCGGTCATTTCTTGACCTTGATTCTGGGTTTTGCCTTGAAAATGTGAGGTCGGATAAATCAAAACTCATCCTGTAGCGATTAAATTTGGTTTGCTCAAGGGTTTCCTCTCCCCGTGCCTTACCGGGTATGTGCCGTAAAATTGATCCGTCATGCAAAAAAAGTGAAAGCGTCTGCTCGTCGGCACTTTCGAGCCAACCCGCTCTTGCCTTAATGTAAGCTCTGTACCGGTCCTGTATCGGTTCCTGAAATACAGCTACATCATAAAGTGAATCGGTTTTTGAATCTATTTTTTGAACTAAAAACGTATATCCATCAATCCCTTCATAAAAAGAACCTTCCTGAAGATCAAAACCTGGTTTTGTTATCCTTATATCGATAAATAATGACCGCGCCTTGTGGTTGGCTTCAGGCAATATATAGTTAGAGAAGTACGCCATTGCAAGAAACAGCAAAAATCCCACAGCCATTACGGGTAGTATCAGTTTTGAGGGATTGATTCCGGCAGCACGGATAGCTGTCAGTTCATTCCATTCTGCAAATTTGCCAAATGCAATGAGCGTAGATACAAGCACAGCCATAGGCACAGCCAGCACTACCATATAGGCAAGATTGGTAAGAATTAATTCTGCTACAATTGCAAAAGGGAGCCCTTTTCCAACAAGTTTATCAACATGAAGGATCAAAAACTGCATCAGCAGCAAAAACATGACTGTGAAAAAACAGAACAAAAACGGTCCTATATGTTTCTTCAGCAGATCTCTTTGTACTTTATTGATCATATTACTGAATATACGGGCTGTAACAGTAGATTAGAAAAGATTTAATCCGAATAATAAACGGTACTTTATAATTGTTGTTACTTTCAACATATTCAGGAATGTTTTATTATCACAGTTCACAAAAATACCCCATTAATTAAATTAGTTATTGCCTATCGGAAATTAACGTTACAACGTCAATAAAGTAGTTAATGTTAAATGATAAGCTGTTTTGGGACAGGGATGAAGAGTTCATACTGTAACCGGACTGCATCTGTTTCTTGTGAGTAAATTTCGACGTTTTATCTCGTTAATAATAATTGGGGTTGTAGTTACACTCAGTTCTGCGGAATTACTGTATTCTCAAAATGCCGCTGAGGCAGACACCCTGGAGACTTTTGAAGCTGATACTCTGCAAGCTGCAGAAGTTGATACTGCTGGCGTTAAAGAGCTGAGAGAAGCTTTCAGGCCGGTGAGAGGAACACTTGTCTCTTCACCCTTTTTGAAACCGATTCCCCGTCTTTATTTTATTACTCTACCCAATGAAGAAATCAGGATTGAACGAACTCCGGCAAATGAATACTTCGTTCAAAAGTATATATCCGGTTACAGGTCGGGCGCACCTTCTTTTTATAACTTTGAACAGTTTTCACAAAAAAATCTCGAGAATGCAAAACAGAATAACTGGCGTCAGCTAGCCCTTGAAGCCCGCCAGAGGGAGGATCGCAGGCGCGGTTTACTTGATTTTCGCTTATCAATACCGGGAGGTGAAGAGTCTGCATTTACTACAATTTTTGGAAGTCCTGAAGTAAATCTTCGTGTTAATGGTGTGGCAACGATGAATGTTGGTGCATCTATACAAAATACCGAAGACATCAGTTTGCCAGAAGATCAGCGTTCCAGGGTAGATCCTACTTTTGACCAGAGTTTACAGTTAAACATTCAGGGTACAATTGGTGATAAGTTAACCATTCAAACAGACTGGGATACGGAGCGTACTTTTGACTATCAGAACAGGCTCAGTATTGTTTATGAGGGATATGATGATGAGATTCTGAAGAGAATTGAGATGGGTAATGTATCCATGAACACCGGAAATTCATTGATACGCGGAGGTGGTGCTCTTTTTGGGATTAAATCGATCGCTGAATTTGGGCCATTACGCATTACATCTGTCGTTTCGCAACAGGATGGTGAAAGCAATGTAGAGACGATCAGCGGAGGGTCTCAAGAACAGCAAATACAGATAAGGCCGGCAGATTATCAGGATAATCGTCATTTTCACATGGACTTTTATACCAGGCAGGAGTTCGAAAACAGCCTTTCTAATCCGCAACAGCTCAGGCAAACTCTGCAAATTGCCGATGTTGAAGTTTGGCTATTGCGCGAAACGGTACAAACGGAAGAGGGTTCGCGCCGCGCAATTGCATTGGCAGATTTAGGAACCGTCGAGATAGCACCGGGTGTGTACGACCGGCCAAACAATGAACAAGACATATTTCCGTCAGAATTGTTAGATCAGTTCCGTGATCCGCAGGAAGGGGTTTCGCCCGAAGATCTTGGTGTAGAGGATTCAAGAAACTTTGAAGAAGGATATTTTACTCCATTAAGAGAAGGTGAAGATTACACGATTAATAAGGTATCGGGTTATATCTCACTTCGCAGAACACTGGGATCGAGAGATGTGCTTGCTATCGCATTTAATTACCTCGGCCCCGACGGCAATATTGTGGAAGTTGGTGAAATTAACCAGGGCGGAAGTGACCGTTTATATTTGAAAATGCTGCGCCCCCGTAATGTGGGTACTGATAATAAACTGTTTCCGCTCACAATGCGGAATGTTTATTCACTCGGCGCAAGCAGTTTAACACGCGACAACCTGGAAGTTGAGCTTGTTTTTACCGAAGGAAATATCTCTCAAAACCGTCTGCCGGGACGAAATACCACTATGATGCAGGATTTGGGTCTGGACCGGGTTGACTCACAGGGTGCACCTAATCCCGATAACCGGATCGATTTTGGTACAGGCACTTTAATTGCATCAGAAGGGATTGTAGTATTTCCTTACCTGGAACCTTTCGGCAGCCGTCTCGAACAAGTATTAGAGGAAACGGCTTTAGGCGAGGATGACATTAACCGGCTGGTTTACACGGAGTTGTATAATGAAAGGCGCCAGAATGCTGCACAAAGTTCAAAGAATGGTTTTTTCCGGTTCGAGGGTGTAACAAGGGGAGGGCTTCAGGAAAACTATAGCCTCGGTTTTGCACTTGTTGAAGGCTCGGTTCGAGTTCGTGCAAATGGTGTTGAACTGCAGGAAGGTACCGATTACATGGTTGATTACTCATTCGGAAGTATCACTATTTTGAATGACCGCTATACTGCACCGGGACAGGATATTACGATTGAGTACGAAAATCAGGCTTTTACATCTATCGAACAGAAAACATTTACCGGAATACGAGCTGAATATGAGTTTAACAGAGATATAAAGTTTGGAGGTACCTATTTCCGCTTCAGCGAAAGGCCGCTTGATGATAAAATCAGAATTGGTGATGAACCTATAAATAATTCTGTTTTTGGTTTGGATGGGGCTGCCCGTTTCGACACACCGTTTTTAACGCGTGCCCTGGATGCTCTTCCGCTTATTCAAACACGGGAGCCTTCTGAATTCCGATTCAGCGGTGAATTTGCACAATTAAGACCGGGAGTAGCCGAAACCCGGGCAGTACGGCGAGCTATTCGCAACAATGAGCTCTTTCCGGATGAGGAGCAGGGATTATCCTTTATCGACGATTTTGAAGGATCTAATATCAAACTGAGCATGATGAATGCAACCCGCTGGCACATTGCTGCGGCTCCGGCAGCAATACCCGGTTATGATCCAGACATAGATTTTTTTGAAAATGATGACTTTCCCGGTACGCCTTCCGGCACACGCCAGGCCAAGCTGGATCGGAACGACCTCAGAAGTAAATTTTCGTACTACACAATACCCCGAAATATCTCTTCAATTCTTGGAGGAGTACAGTTTACGCCAGAGTCCAGACAAATAAGGGTTACGGATGTTTTTCCCGGTCGTGAGACTCAAAACCCACAGGAAGAGTTCATCACAACTTTAGATGTTCATTTCGACCCCACAAAGCGCGGGCAGTATAACTACAATACAAACATGCGCCAGCTGCTGGAAGAGACACCTGAGAAAACCTGGGGTGGAATGACAACGGTAATTCCATCAGGCCAGGAAGACTTTACTCAAAATAATATCGAGTTTCTTGAATTTTGGGTGCAGCCCCTTTTGCCCGGGGGTGCAGATCCATCAGCTGCAGATGCACAAGATTATGATGGGAAACTGTACATCGATATCGGCCTGGTATCGGAAGATGTGATGGGTAATTCGAGGCTGAACACGGAAGACGGCCTGGCACAGAGTCCCTCTAATCTGCGCCTGGACGATTCGAATAACCCCAGATCGGTTATTCCTTCAAATCCGGTTCCGCCCGAAGGCCAGTTCGACAATGAGAACCGTGACATTGAAGACGTGGGCCTCGATGGATTACCCAATTCCAACGGAGTTATAAACAATGAAGGACTGCAGCTGGACGCGCAAACTGTATTTGCTGATTTTATAGAAAATATGCGCGATCAATATGGTGAAGACAGTGAAGAGTTTCAGCGAATCTGGAACGATCCTGCGAATGATGATTATGTTTATTACGGCCAGTCGATTGTACAGGATTTACCGTTGCATCAGAGGTTTCATCGAATGCTTGGTTTTCCCTCTGGTAATACACCTCTCGATCAGAGTGATAAACGCCCCTCCACTAACCGTCCTGACACCGAAGGACTCGTGAATGCTTCAACCGTAGCACTTACAAATGCATATTATCAGTATGAAGTTAGCCTGAACCCGGCTGATAATTCAATGCTCCAGATTGGTGCGCCGGATACATATATCATAGATAAAGTTGACGGTCCTAATCCTGAAGATCGATGGTACCAGGTTCGGATACCTCTGGATGAGTTTAAACGACAATTTGGTGATATCAACGATTTCCAGAATATTACTTATATGCGTTTGTGGATGTCTGGCTATAAAAAGCCGTTCACCATGCGATTTGCAACTCTTGAATTTGTGGGAAGCCAGTGGAGGCAGGATGAGAGTATTAACACAGAAAGTGATCCGAACGCTGATATCCGAATCAGTACCATAAACATTGAAGAAAATTCTAACCGAAGCCCCTTTCCGTACCGGCAGCCTTTTGGGGCTATACGGGCACAGGATCGGGGAACACAGCTTACGTCGCTGCAAAACGAGCAGTCTATCGTTCTAGAAGTCGAAAATTTAAGTGCACAGTCGCTTCAGCTGGTTAAAAGGGTTTATCCGGGAGGTTTAAACCTGCTCGATTATTCGAATATGAGGATGTTTGTACATGGTGAGGGATACAATAACAGGGATGATATAGAACTGGTTGTGCGTTTGGGAAACGATCTTGAGAACAGTTACTACGAATATCGCCAGCCAATTACTCCATCCGACGAAAACTTTCCATTCCAGCAGTTTGACCCGGGTAATAATCCGCAGCTCGAAGAGGAGGCCGAGCAGATTTGGTTGTATGATGAAAACAGTATGAATATTGTTTTATCGGCATTTAACCAGTTAAAACAGCTCAGGGATCAATCAGAAACTGCCGAGATGAATGAGCCTTACGAAAGGTCTGATATACTGGAAGATGCCGTGCCCGGTGCAACAGTGGGGATTGTTGGCAACCCATCACTTGGGCGTGTAACGCAAATAGGGCTTGGAGTCAGAAATCCATACGATCCGAACGACCCTAACAGCAGCGGCAGCCCGGTTTTGGACGGACAGGTTTGGTTAAATGAATTACGGGTTTCTGGTTATGATAACGAAAGAGGCTGGGCAGCCAACGCAAAGGCAAGCCTGAAACTGGCCGACTTTGCAACTATCGATGGTAATTTAACCCGTCAAACCCAAGGTTTTGGATCACTTGATTCGCGCCTGGGTCAGAGAAGGGTAAATAATGAACTTGCCTATGATCTAAGTACTTCCATTAACCTTCACAGTTTTATACCTGAAAGATACGGATGGAATATTCCGCTTAACCTTTCAACCCGAAGATCTTCATCTATTCCTAAATTTTTGCCGAACCAGGGTGACATCAGGCTTAATGATTTTGAAGATGCAGTTCGTGCAAGTGATGAGCTGAGTCCGGACCAACAAGACGAACTGATACGGCAGCAGCGACGCGAAGTTGAAACCTACAGTGAAAGGTATTCAATCAATCTTTCGAATGTATCAAAACGAAATTCGGAGAGCAGCCTTGCGCGTTATACACTGGATAACACAACCTTTAGTTTCAATTATAATACAGGCTCAGGACGAAACCCACAGCATCGTTTCCAGAATAACTGGAATTTCAACAGTTCATTACGCTACAGCCACACTTTCAGAAATGTGCAATATGCTTCACCTTTCAGGTTTTTAGATTCAGTGCCATTGCTTGGCGCAATTTCGGGTCTGCAGCTGGGATATATGCCGAATAATATCACTACTTCAATCAGCACTACGCGGTCTTACGATGAGCGTAAACGAAGGGTTTTTGAGGACCAGGAAGAATTTCCACTGCAGCAATCTCACAACTTTACATACAACACAACATTTGGTTTCGGATACAATCCGTTACGGTCTGTGAATACATCATTCCAAACCCGCGGAGCTTTTGACCTTAGCCGGTTCACTGTACGCGACGCAGGTCTGGCGGGTGCCGACAGTACAGCTTTTGAGCCGATTCCAACATTTACCGTGTTAAGGGATATTGTTTCCGATACATTATCACCCCGCAGAAGCACGTATCAGGAGGAATACACTGCAAGCTGGCAGCCAAGGTTAAATCAAATTGAGACACTAAGCTGGGTAAACTATTCTGCGCGGTACAGAGGCGGATTCCAGTGGGAGAATTCTGCTTTTGGTTCTGATCTGGGTGCACGGGTATCGAATACATTCCGTCTGGATCATACTCTGCGAATGGATATGAATAATTTGCTCAGGCGCAGATCATTCTATAATAGCATGGTGGATTCCGACAGGGAAGCCAGCCGTGAACGTAATGCCCGTGCTGATCAAAATGGTGAGGAGCCGATCGGGATTGATGAACATTTTGTCTATTACGGCAGAAAATTACTGCTCGCTGTATTGAGCCTGCAAAGTGTGGATATTAACTATGCAGATTCAAAAACATCTTCTCAGGCAGGCTATGCAGGCGGATCTCAGTTATATGACCTGTTTAGTGATGACACATTTTCACCCGATTTCGGATACAGACTGGGAATAACAGAACGCATTTCGACCGATCAACTCATATCAAACCCTGATGGTGAAGGATCGATTCAGCTTCCTGCAAATAATCAATATTCCGATGATATATCATTAACTGCACGTTTTAACCCGTTCAGAAATGTATCCGTTGATTTCACGTGGCAAGCACAATGGGATGAACGTATCACAGAATCAATTACATTGAGTCCGGCAGATGAAATCTCTACGGTGAAAACGGCATCGGGTAACATTACAACAACTGTGTGGGCGTTTGGCGGCGGTTACAGAGATCTGTTTGAACGCCAGCTTCAAACTGCTTTCGACGATATGGCATTCGATGAAAATGTGATATCTGATGAAATTGGGAACCAGGATGGTCGAACGGTGTTAAGCAGAGAGTCGCTTCAAGAAGATTTCAGAACGGCATATCTGGGTAGTTCAAGTTCGGTAGGGAAGCGGAATTTTACTCCTATACCATTGCCAAACTGGAATTTAAACTGGACGGGTGTTGAAGATTATATTCCGTTTTTGAGGCGATATATGCAGCGGGCTTCTATCACGCATGCTTACCGTGGCAGGTACCGGATGGGGTGGGAGCTTAATAACAACCCGGGAGTTGAATTTACACGATCTGTCGGCGCATACACCATCGAATATATCAGGCCGGAATTTGAGCCCAACTCGGTGAATGTTGAAAAAAGTTTCTCACCGCTCGCACAATTAAATATTACCTGGGATAATGGCCTGCGTACACAGATTGGTTATGAACGCAGCATGGTTACAAGCATGGCTTTATCAAATTTCCAGGTAACGGAAAGAAATTCACAAGGTGTTACCATGTCGGTAACGTACACCATCAGAAATTTCAGAATACCATTCCTGCGAAATCCAACTAATAACGTGGATATCACGTTTAATGGAAGTTATATGGATGATATTGATGAGAGATTTCTTCTTGAACCGGATATTATCAATGCACTGAGTGCCGATAGTGATGAGATTATCCGCGATCCGTCTGTTTATGATATTACTGAGCCTAGGGTATCAGGACAGACAAGGTATAATGGGTCAATTATTTTAGGTTATCGCTTTTCGAGTACTTTACAGGCAAACTTTGACTACTCCTACAGCAGGATTGATCCAAAATCCACACGAACGTTCCGGCGCTCTACGCATGATATCAGGTTTAATATTCGAATAAATATTCGGTCCAGTTAATCACTCTCATTTTTATACCTGATAAAAATAAATCCACCAATCATGGAGAAAAGCGTCAGCTCAAAACAAATCTTTAGCTGTACATCTCTCTGACACTTTTCACCGGGGAAAAGTGTCCTGCCAAAGGTATCCCCACGGGAAAAACCCGCCGGCTTGGATTTCTTCAGGTGGGGTTTTTCTCCGGCTATGCGATATGACACCCCACCCCCACGTGAAAAGCACGTGGGTACTCCCCTCAAGGGGAGATCTACAATGGTCCATAGCACGCTGAGATTTTTTAAACTTCTAACCGGTATGTTTTTTACAAACATCGCATACGCCTGATAAAAACCAAACACCACCTTCAAAAATCACGATGCCGGAAATCTTTTTTTCCTTATTAAAACTCTAAGCTTTAATAAAGAAAATATTTGGTTTCTGATTCGTGGAGGTCATAATGGGTTGTTTCGACCCTCTGGGTCTTATGCTGATGTACGTCCGTTCAGTTACCCGGCAATAAATTACCGCGCTATTCCCTTAGATCCCTCCGGGATTGTCTGTTTAGACAATATTTACGAATAGATAATTTGAAAGAAACACATCTGTTATTTTTCTAACCTGAGTTAGATTCTACCGTCCGCCACAACGACTTTTAGAATAGTTTTTAGATGACTTGCCCGACAATTTATTATTGATATGGGATTAGTCGATCTGATTTTATAAATAACCAAAGGCTTAATGTCGGTTTCTATGCATCATATTTGGTAGAATTAAAGAGCTTGATCTAAGTCCTGTGAAGGACTATCGAAAATAGCGCGGCAATTTATTGCCAGGATAGAAAGCGAAGAGATAAAAAATAAATCCTGTAAGGATGGTATCCGCTCGTGTTTAACTTATAGCTGCACATCTCTTTTGTACTTTCGAAAAACTAAAAATAAAATACCAGAGGCATCGCTTTGGGGAAAATCGCCGGCTGGAATTTCTTGAGGTGAAAGTTATACTCGGCTATGCGATGCAGAAGTCACGAATTAATCACTCTCATTTTTATACCTGATAAAAATAAATCCACCGATGGCGGTGAAAAGCATCAGGTAACCGATCCAGTCTCCATTTCGCGTATAAAATGTTTTTTGATCTGAACGATAGATTGTGAAAGAAAATGCATCATCCGTCCAGTATTCGGTTTGATGCTGAACTTTGCCATCAGGTGATATCACCCCGGAAATCCCGTTATTAGCCGATCGGGCGATCCATCTGCGGTGTTCAATTGCACGGAGCCTGGCATAGGCGAAGTGTTGAATATGTCCGTGAGAATCTCCCCACCACCCATCGTTGGTGATGATTGTGAGAAAATCAGGATCGTTCTCCATAAAACGGTTCACCCATTGCGGAAACACTGAATCATAACAGATTAATGCGGGAAATGAACCGCCATTCAGGTGAAATACGGTTGCCTCAGTGCCAAGTCCATATCCGGCAATAGCGTCCCAGTTGATCCAGCCAAACCGATCCAATTTGTAAATGAAATCAGCAAACGGAAATCTTTCAACAACCGGCACAAGCCTGCCTTTTTCATAGGTAACTGTTGGTTTATCAGGAGCTAAAAAGAAAGCTGTGTTATAAATATTAAACGGTTCCTGCCTGTGATTTTTTCGGGTGATATTGGGTTCTTCTCCCTCTTCATAAAATTTTTGATAACCGGTTCCGGTCACGAGTGTGGTATTCCAGACTTTGAGGCTGTCACTGATTCGGTTTGTGATTGCCGAGCTCAAAGGAACGGTGGTTTTTAGGGCATTTTCGGGCCATAATATGAGATCTGTGTTTTCAGTTCTGGCAGAATCAGATAAATACAGCAGCCAGTCGATCAACTCATTGGTAGAGTTATGGCCTCCATAGGGAGCGTATGAATCTGAATTAGGCTGTACAATTACAACTTCAAGCGGTTCACCATTTTTGGGTAAAGTTGTAACCATCGAAATAACTGAAAAAACAGGAAAAGCAAAGAAAACAATAATGGCACCATACAAAGATTGCCGGGAATCTAAATCGATGAACTTGTAGATGAGTGCCGCTGTAAATACGACCCAAAAGCTTATTCCAAGTATTCCGGTGAATGAAATATATTGAATTACGCCGGTTAAATTACTCCATCCATTACCCAGTGTTAACCAGGGCCATGCAAGATCCCAGCGGTGGTGTAAAAATTCATATCCAACCCAAGCAGAAGCTGCAAATAGTGCAAGAAGTACTGGATTACGTTTTTCTGCTAAAAACTTTTGAGCCAGTGCGAGTGCTATTAGCATAATAAGCGAATTGGCCAAAATAGCAGCCACTCCTGCTGCAATATCAGCCATCATTAACCAATAGGTATTTGCAAGATTCCAGATAACCAATGCCGGATATGTATAAATAAACATTTGTCTGAATGAAACAGACATAACGATTATCCTGAAAAGAAAGACAAAAGCAGGTATTTGGAGAATGGAAACGCTATATGGAGGAAAAGACAAAAATAAAAAAACAGCTGCCGCTGCGGATAATAACCAGGGTTGATCCCAAAACTTTTTTTTATGGGTCATTAAATTATCACTCACTGTAATTTTTCCCTGCCACAACAATTACAAATTCACCTTTAACGGATTTTCGGCTTTTCCAGTCGTTTGTGATTTCACCAAGCCGGCCGCGCTGAACTTCTTCGAATTTTTTTGTGAGCTCTCTTGCAATGCAAATCCAACGGTCAGGGCCTGCTTTATCTAAAAGCTGTTCAAGAAATTTTACAATTTTATGCGGGCTTTCGTATAAAACAGAAGTTATTTCAGAATCGGCAATTTCCTGAATACGGGTTTGCCGGCCTTTTTTGGGGGGTAAAAAGCCTTCAAAGGTAAATCTGTCGGATGGCAGGCCGCTAGCTGCAAGTGCAGTAGTTAAAGCATCAGGCCCCGGAATAGCACAAACGGTAAACCCGCTTTGATGTGCTGCTCTCGTTGCCAGAAATCCCGGATCGGATATACCGGGCATACCGGCATCACTAATAATCGCAACATCATGGCCGGCTTTCAGTAAATTTAGTATATGATCAACCTTATGGTGCTCATTATGTTGATGAAACGAAAAAACCGGTTTATCAATTTTATAGTGTTGCAACAAAACTCCTGAAGATCTTGTATCTTCACAGGCTATGTAGTCTACAGAATT
>SLAU01000363.1 GCA_007126675.1 Balneolaceae bacterium | reverse complement strand
TCAGGCGGAGCATTGATCAATCTGGATGGAGAGCTGATCGGAATTAACACCGCAATTGCCAGCCGAAGCGGAGGTAACCAGGGTATTGGATTTGCCATACCGATTAACATGGTGAAAAGTGTAATGGAAGCACTGATTGTTGATGGACGAGTTGCCCGCGGATATCTGGGTATCTGGGAAGGCGGCGAAGTTGATCGCACTATGGCACGTGCACTTGGCATGAGCTCACCTCGCGGGTTTGTTGTGGGTGATGTTGAGCAGGGCGGCCCTGCCGATAAAGCCGGACTTAAATCCGGAGACGTAATTGTAAAGAAAAACGGCCAACAAGTTCGAAGTTTTATTGATTTCCGTGTATCTGTCGCAAATACACCTCCCGGTACCGAAGTGGAACTCGAAATTTTCCGCGATGGTGAAAGTAAAACACTCACCGTGGAACTGGGTGAATTAGATGCAGATGCTGTGTCAAGCCTTGGATCGGATGAAATTGAAGAACTGAATGAACGGCTTGGTTTCAGCGTCGAAGACCTCACTGATAACATTCGACAGCAGCTTAGATTGCGGTCTGAGGTGCAGGGTGCTTTTGTGAATGAGATCAATCAGACCAGTCGCGCATATCGTCAGGGTCTGCGGCAGGGCGATGTTATCACCCAGGTATCGAATCAGCCAGTTGACTCGGCTGACCAGTTTTATAACTCCATGAGTACCTTTATTCAATCGGATACAGATGCAGTTTTATTGAGAATTATCCGGCAGGGACGCAATATGTACGTAGCTGTTGAGTTATAAACACACTTATTTTGGTTGAGGTTAAAGGCTCCTGTCAGTTAGCGGCAGGGGCCTTTTTTATTTCGCTTCAGTTGCAAAAAAATACAGGCCGGAATACTGAATGTATTGAACAGTATTTGTTAATCTGTTCAAACCTTCCCTTTGAATAAAATTTCAGTTTTTTACCCGGAAAGGATATTTAACTTCAGATTTACTAATCATCGGTTTCAGAAGGTTCCCAGGTGTAGTTAGTTCGATATCCCACTATAGCACCAATACCGGCTCCGGGCAGGGCACCTGCTACTGCTAACACCGGGCAAAAATAGATGGCACCCAGCGAAGTCTCCCAGTGTTTTTGAGCTGTTCTAACTCCATAAGCACATCCTATAGATGCTCCTGCTAATGTTCCAAAAAGCGCACCGCGCCCGCGCGAAATACGGGTGACTTTTTCAATATCATTAATGGCTGCGGAATAGCTTTCGCCGCTTTCCGAATCTCTCCAGTTTAGTGTA
This sequence comes from Balneolaceae bacterium, assembly GCA_007126675.1. Lineage (GTDB taxonomy): Bacteria > Bacteroidota > Rhodothermia > Balneolales > Balneolaceae > SLAU01. The sequence goes on along the minus strand of SLAU01000363.1, from coordinate 2,460 downwards.
TCTGCTTCAACAGAAAATTCGCTGCCCTTGTATTGTCTGCCATCTTTTAGGGTGATATCCAGCGAGCCTTGCATTGAGTGTGCTATCATTTCATGTTTTCCGGCATTCGTCTCTTCTTGATGCAGGCGGACATTGCTGCAGCCTGCAATCCAGATTCCCGAAAATAATAATATAAGGATGTGATTTTTCATGATTCCCCATTCTTGATTTAGGTTTAGGGTTAGGTGCTAAATCTCTTATTGCACGAATTTCAAATTCGTTCAAATTCATGCATGCGATTAGTTAGATTAATCTATCAATCTAAGAACCGTGACTCTTGCCATAACTAATTCTCTCCCATTATAATAGAAACCGGTTGGAAGGGCAAATGAGAGAAATCATCATATTGAATGAACTATATAATCACCTAAAAGAGTAAAAGTTTTAATAAATCTTTCAGAATTACCAATTATGGCGTCCCTTTATTGACAAATCTGCGGTATTTCTAGTTGTGGCACTGATTTTGCTTAAATTCATATGAGGTGAAATTAAATGGAGTATAAAGATTATTACAAAATATTAGGAGTTGGACGCGGGGCGTCTCAGGATGAGATCAAAAAGAAGTACAGGAAACTGGCGGCAAAATATCACCCCGACAAAAATCCGGATGATCCTACTGCTGAAAAAAAGTTCAAGGAAGTAGGCGAGGCATACGAAGTACTTAAAGATCCGGAGAAAAGAAAACTGTATGATCAGGTAGGATCAGACTGGAAACAATATCAGCGAGCACAGCAGCAAGGTCATGGTCAGGGAGGTTTCGACTTTTCACAATATGCTAATCAATATGGACATGGACGCAGAGGCGGACAACGTGTAGAGTTTGACCTTGATGATCTGTTTGGAGGGCGTCAAGCCGGACAATCCGGCGGCAGCCCATTCTCAAGTTTTTTTGAAACACTTTTTGGTGGTGGCGGCGGCGGATTTCAACAGGAATTTCGGACCCGTGGCAGAAGACAGCAGCAGGGACAGGATGTAGAGGCAATTGTTGATGTATCTCTGAAGGATGTTATCGAAGGTGCCACTAAAACATTTCGGCTGAACGGAGAGCAGGTAAAAGTTAAAGTGCCTGCAGGTATTGAAGATGGTAAAAGACTGAAGCTGAAAGGAAAAGGCCATGCAGTTGCACCCGGTGGTACAAAAGGAGACCTGTACCTGAAGATAAAAGTTAACTTGCCGCCAAATATTGAGAAAAAAGGAAAAGATCTTTACCACACCGAAAAGGTTGACCTTTACACGGCCATGCTCGGCGGTACTATTACGGTACAAACAGCTACCGGCAGGGTAAAACTGAACATTCCACCGGAAACTCCCAACGGAAAACTATTTAAGCTCTCCGGCAGGGGTATACCGCCGTTCAAAAGCAGTGGAAAGCCCGGTAACTACTATATCCGGGTGGAAATTGAGCTGCCTCAGAATTTGTCGGAAAAGGAGAAAAAACTGTTTAAAGAGCTGGCGAATTTGCGGAAGTAACACTGAGGATGTTAAAAAATGATCAGCATCATTATATCCGTAAATACTTTCCTCTTTTCTTAGTATCATAAGCTGCAAACATTAAATTAAATGCAGTATTGATATGAAATTATTTTTAATTTTCACATTTCTCTTTAGCTCTGCTAATCTCTATGCAGCTGAAAAATCCTCGGCTTCTTCTTCTGTTGTTTGGGGACAAATAGGACATTATGTAACCGGCCAGTTGGCTGATTATCACATGACGGATCAGGCCCGTGAACGGGTAAAAGAGATTTTGGGTGATCGCTCAATAGCCCGCGCAACCGTTTGGATGGATGATATCCGTAACGACAGCCACTACGATTATACGCGAACCTGGCATTGGGCAACCATCCCCGACGGGATGACCTATGAAGAAGCTGAAGATATCCAGGAAGAAGACGGAAATATTGTTTGGGCTCTTGAGAAGCTGATTGACCAGCTTAAGGAGGGAGGCTTAACCGAACGAGAAGAACGCGACAAGCTGAAAAAAGTGATGCACATGGTAGGTGATATTCATCAGCCGCTGCACGTGGGAACCGGTGAAGACCGCGGCGGAAATGATGTTCGCGTTCAATGGATGGGCTCCAATTCAAACCTGCATCGTGTATGGGACAGTGATATCATTAACTCTTTTCAGATGAGTTTTCGTGAGCTGGCAGATGAAGTTAATGTAACTGATCCGGATCTTATCGCAGAATGGCAAAGTGCAACTGTACGAGACTGGGCTCATGAATCGATGACTTACCGCGATCGGATTTATGATCTTCCGGATAATAACCGGCTCGGTTTCCAATACAGGTGGGATAATAAAGATATCGTGTTTGAGCGCCTCGCACAGGCCGGTATCCGCCTGGCAGGTGTACTGAATGATATTTACGGTGAGTAAGGTAGTTCAACCCACTTCGGGGTTGGTTAAGGCAAGATCTGTCT
>SLAU01000071.1 GCA_007126675.1 Balneolaceae bacterium | reverse complement strand
CGTTTTGTGTTTGGCATAGCACGATCTTTATTCGCAGCTAAATCCCTTTACAAAACGTCCCGCCGGGACATGATTTTTATAAATAATAGCTAATGGAGAGTGACAAAAAGTTTTCGGGAATTCTGCAAGGCTTAAGAATAATACAACAAGCTTTTGATGATGCACATCCTCCATTAACCGCATCTCAGCGAGATGCTTTGTCGGTAGCACCGAATGGTGCGTCAATCATTTTCGTCCTGGAAGGACGTTTTGTGTTTGGCATGGCATGTTCTTTATTCGCAGCTAAATTCTTTGGCAAACTATCCACAATCATTTGAGCAGCAAATCCAATCAAACAAAAAACCAAACGCCCCGAAGAGGCACAAGCAATAGCATGCGAACTGCCCGGGGAATGTCCGCAAGGAACTTCGATCTTGATAAAAATAAGAGATAGATCATAGCCTCGCATCATCCCCCCAACTCAAACACTCAACGTGTTTGAGTATCCCTTCTTCTCCGCCGGCCGGCGGATCCCTTCGGGAGAAGGGGGACTGAAAAATCCCCAACCAAAACATATTGACATCCTCTCTGCAAACCCCTACCATTCCATCGCTTCAGGTTCTCGACAATTTTTTCTTATTTAAATTGAAGAGATGAAAAGGGAATCCGGTGCCTCGTTATTCATTGCTTATTTGTTGTGCGATGGACGGGAATTCCGGAACTATCCCCGTAGCTGTAAGCTCCAAGTAAAACCTCCGGCATCTTTGCCACTGTCCGATGAACATTCCGGGCGGGAAGGCTGCCGAAGGAGGAGTAAGTCAGAAGACCTGCCTGCAAGCAAAACCTGATTCAGGCTTTCGGAGGAAAGGCCGGGAATGTAAAAGATCGCTAACAGTCAATGTTTTTGACTTTTGTGTATTGCGATCATTACTCCCCTCTTTTTTTACTATCATTCATTCGAAAGCTCATCGGTAAACCTTAATTCAAAATAAAATACCATGAGCATAACATTTACAACTCTAATCGGAGTACTCTTCTCCGCATTTTCTTTTACAAATACGCCGCACGATGAACCGGCGGATACCACCCTGCAGTTTGATGAAATAGTGGTCACTGCATCCAAAATTCCGGTAACGGAACGTGAAACCACTAAACCTGTGATTGTGATCAATCGTGCGGAAATTGAACAAAGCGGCAGCCGCGATCTTGGTCAGCTGTTGCAGGGCAAGAGCGGTATTCGTGTAAATCAGTCGTACGGAGGTCCGGCCGAAAATACCACCTTATTCATGCAGGGAGCAGGCAATCGTTACACCCTTTTTCTGATTGATGGCCTTGCGGTAAATGATCCATCCGCAATTGGCCGCGCTTTTGATTTGCGAATGATTTCTCTCGAAAGTGTGGAACGGATTGAGATCATCAAAGGCAGCCAGTCTACATTATATGGCACCGATGCGGTAGCCGGTGTGGTGAATATAATTACCAACAGAGATCTGACAGATCCGGTGAATGTGAACGGGAGCCTCAGTTACGGCCGCTATAACACGCTGAACAGTTCGGGAGTTATTGATGGAAGAATCAGTGACAACCTGAGCTACCAATTTTCGGGAACCTATGAGAGTACCGACGGATTCAGTGCAGCAGCCACGCCTGAGGATTTTGATCCCACCATTCAGGATGAATTTGAAGCAGACGGTTTTGACAGGCACAGCTTTAGCGGTAGAGTGAACTTCTCCCCTTTTTCATCCGTAACGATCACGCCTTTTCTGACCTACTCATCATTCACCGGCGGCTTTGATACAGGCGCCTTCCAGGATGGCGACAACCGGTTCGAAATGGATTTCTTTAATCCGGGAGTGAACCTGAGATTTGAATCCGGTGATCTGCAGATCGTCAGCGGCTATAACTATTCTCGATCTGACAGGCTGTTCCAATTCGAACTTTTTGATGACAGCGAATTTAGCGGCAAACTCCACAACACCGATACCTATGCTATTTATTCCGTTTCGCCGGTTTTGAGTGTTTTGGGAGGATTCAACTATCAAAATAACCGGCTACCCGGTGCAGAAGAAGAAAGTGAAATTACAGACCGGATTTTAAGTCCATACGCCACCATTCTGTTAAAGAATGTGGGCGGATTTAATGCAGAGCTCGGAGCCAGGCTGAACAGCCATTCCGAATACGGCAATAACACAACCTTCAGTTTTGCACCCTCCTATTTTATCACGCCGCAAATAAAACTGTTTGCCTCATTTACAACCGGCTTTACCGCCCCAACGCTTGATGAACTGTTTGGCCCGTTTGGTGCAAATGAAGAGCTGGATCCTGAACGAAGCCGTTACATCAGCGCGGGTGCGGAATTTTATGCACTGGATCAGCGACTGAAGCTGAGCGGGCAGTATTTTAACAGGCAGATTGATGATGTGATCGTTTTTGCCACTCAGTACGAAAACAGGGATCGCCAGAACGACAGCGGAATTGAACTGCAGGCTGATCTGCTTGCAGGAACAAGCCTGCGCCTGAGCGGATACTACAATTACGTAACCGGTGAGCTCACTTCCGTTGATCCGGACGGAAATGAAATCAGAACCGACAACCTCCTGAGGCGTCCCACACACAGCCTTGGCGGCTCAGTAGCTTACAACTTCACACCGGAGCTTCTCGTACGCGTACAGGGCGAGTTCAATTCCGATCGCACTGACAGCTTTTTCAACCCAAACACATTTGAAACCGAAACTGTCACCCTCGATGCCTATACCCTGTTCAACCTCTATGCAGAATATTCCCTGATGGAAAACCGATTCCGGGTTTTCAGTGATATCCGAAATCTGTTTAATACCGGCTTTACGGAGGTTTATGGGTTTAATACGACGGGGTTTAATGCCTCGGTTGGGGTAAGGTTTGGGTTTTAGGACATTGCGGTTATTTCAGGAATAACTTTCTGCCACCCCTTTGATTTTAAGCTATTAATATAAATAACCGTCATCCCGAACTTCGATGTATTACGACCGGGATGACGGTAATAAATTTTGTTGCCGGTATACGGAGATTCCTCGACTTCGTTCATCGCTGCGCTCTTCACTCCGCTCGGAATGACATGTCCGCAAATGAGAATCAGGGCGGCGCATCCAATCTCATATTTTGCCCAGCTTATAGCCGCGCCGCCCCTGCTTTACTAATTTTTCCATGTCTTCCTGAGCGTAGGCCCGTTTTTTGGGCCGAAGTCGAAGGATCTCCCTGGAATGGGTGCAATCAGTAATACATTTTGATACCATGGGTGAGTTCCAAAATCTCCCCAATTCATCTTATATTCCCGCAAATCTAACCATCAATCCACATCCTTTGGATAACTCACAGTATTCCGATTCATTCATCGTCAGATCATACGAAGTTGATTCTACAGGCAAAGCAACCCTGGCACAGATCGGGAATTATTTTCAGGAAGCAGCCGGGAAACATGCACATCAGCTGAATTTTGATATCTCACACCTGCATGAAAAGGGCCTGACCTGGGTGCTTTTCAGGATGCAAATTGATGTTGACCGCTTTCCGGAGCGCTGGGAGAAAATTACGGTTAATACCTGGCCATCATCGGGTGATGGCATTCGGGCATTCAGGGATTATCAATTGCTGGATGATAACGGAGATCAGATCGCGGCGGGAATTAGCCAGTGGATGGTTTTGAATATCAAAACACGCCGGCCGGCGCGGATGCCAAAAGAGGTGACTGATATGGGACTGAATGTGGAAAAGCATATGATTGATCCAAGCAGG
>SLAU01000255.1 GCA_007126675.1 Balneolaceae bacterium | reverse complement strand
GTTTCAACATCCAATATTCGGAGAAATGCTCCGGTATTGTCCATCGTTTCATCCAGTGGTATCGGAAGATCCGGATCACTGAACATATCACATGATACCATTGCGAAAAGTATCACGGATGTCAATATATACTTAAGATATTTCATAATATAGGTCCTTTTTATAACGATTATTAAAAGTCAAAGTCAAAAGTTGCACCTTCGTTCCAGAACACGCGTTCGGTTCTTTCCTTTTGGCTGACATTTGCGTTTCTGTCTACCAGGTTTGCAGGATAAATGAACGAATAGTACCAGGGTCCGGGAGTTGATGTCCTTGCAGGCTGCAGATTATCAGCTCTGTTTGGATATCCGGTTCTGCGCATCAGATTATACGCCTCATACCCATTTGGCCAAAGAGCAAAATAGTATTCTTTAGAAATGTTTCTCACTCTTTCGTTGCCATTTGAGTCCCATCTGTCAAGCACTACATCTACATAATCATCGATAACGTTAGGTGTAATACCAGTGACTGGGTTACCGTCATCATCAACAGGAACCTGCGGTGCGCCAAATAATCGAACTCTATTCAAACTCTGACGTACTCCAGTTTCAAAATTGACTCGAGCATCACCGTTTACACCTAATGTTTCTATTGCCTCAGCAATCATGAAACGGGTAAAGAATGACATCAGGATTGGATCAAAACCTGCACCCTGGAAACCCATATTTTCATTCGTTGATCCGCCAGCACCAATGTCAAACTGACCACCGGCCGGATAAACTCCAAAGGTAGTTCTGAGACCTCTGTCTGGTGGAATACCATCATCGATCAGGTGATCACGTCCCCAGTATCCTTCACCATTTTCGATAAAGCACCATGGGTCGCCATCCTGGAAATGCCCCGGAGGACTGTCAACTACGCCAAAACATGTGTTATCATTAATATTATTAGCATTTTCAGTTGACTGACGATAGAAATAGTATCTGGTTCTTGGATCTCTGTCAAAGTCATCCTGTTTATCGTTAATTAACATGTTCATATAACTAACAGCCATGTAAGCATTAGCTAAATCAACATAGTTATTTGAAAAATCTGGATGTCTCGAATCAGGGTTTGTATCGTTTGTAGAGTACTCAAATGTAAAATCATGAGCCGGTTCTGTTATCAGCATATCTTCAGCAATAAGGTCGTTAATTGCGCCTTGATCACCTAAATTGAGATAAGCTTTTAACTTAATCGTGTTTGCAACACGTGTCCAGCGGTCAACTTTATCATCTGTACTTAAACCCGAATAATATAGGTCGTTCGAAGGCATTGCAACCCTGTCTTCATTTGCAAGGTCATCTTTAGCTTCATCAAGAAGATCAAGAGCTACCTCATAAATGGACGAACCTGAATCAACTTCAGGATTCAACCTTTCACCTCCAAGAAGAGCTTCACTAAAAGGCACATCGCCAAATACATCAACAAGTGTGATGAGAGTGTAAGCTTTCAGGATTTTGGCTTTACCGGAGTGGAAGAAAAGACCTGACTCTTCATCATCGGTAATTGCCAGCAGGTTTTGTATGTCAATAAGTACACTTGAGTACGATGTTTGATATAAGCCATTGAATGATTCTGGAACGAATGCATTACCATACGTGTCACCAAACATATATCGCATACGTGTCATCTGCCCACCCAGGTTAGATGCAGTTCTGTGAATACCTCTGGTCTGCATCTGTATGTTATTCAGCAGGAAGTCAGGATCTACCTGATCCGGCGTGGGTGAGTTAGGACTATCTAATAAGTCTTCGTCAATACACTGTACTGTAAAAAGCATCAAAAATGCTACAGTAAAAACTAAAATAGTGGATTTCATAATATTATAATGTTTTCAAGTTCTTGATTAGAATCGGACTCTTACACTGCCGCCAAAGCGTCGTGCAGCGGGGCCTGTGAAGTACTCGAAACCACGTGAGTTACCACCGATTGAGTTTACTTCCGGATCAAATCCGCTTCCTTCCGGTACGTTAAATGCCCTCATCCAGAGGTTATCACCGGTAAGGGTGAATGTAACCTGGCTGAATGGTGAACGTTCTACAATTGCCACCGGCAGATCATACGATAATGAAACATTACGCAGTCTTACATGGCTCATGTCATATACTCTGAGTTCATCGGCACCAAAACCAAAGTTATCAAAGAACACGTCACTAACACTAATTTGCATTCTGTTATCTACCATTTCTCCGGTATTTTCATAAACTGAAGCGTTGTAACCGGGCAGAATAAAGGTATTATTTCTGTTTACAATATCAGTGTCAGTTGTCATTCCACGAGCCATCAGCGAGCTGATCCATACACTGAACATATCTCCGCCTTCCTGGTAATCAAACTGGAATGAGAGTGATGCACCTCTGTAACGGAAAGTGTTCGAGATAGAAAGTGTGAAATCAGGATTTGGATCACCAATAATCGAGATGTCATCTTCTATAATGTAGTTACCGGTTGCACCAATAAGTGGTGTTCCGTCTTCAGCTCTTTGGATCGTTGAACCAAGCATTATCTGGAATGTCTCGCCCGGGATAGCAAAGTTACCACGTGTGGTAAATCCGCCACCTACCTGTATTCTTTCGAGATCGGCACCAAGCTCAATTACTTCACTACTTGAAGTGTAGAAGTTAGCCTGTACATCCCATCTCAGATCTCTTGCAACAGGAGTTCCGCGAAGAGTCATTTCGAGACCCTGGTTTTGAATTTCACCGATATTTACAAGAGTAGATGTAAATCCTGTTGAAGGATCAATCGGAGCTTGTGTAATCAGATCGGATGTTGTTCTTGTGTAAACCATTGCCTCAAGGCCTAAACGTCCGTCAAGGAATCTTAAATCGGTACCTAATTCAAACTCAGTATGCAATTCAGGCTTCAAGTCAATATTACCAAGGAATGCACTTGTGTTGTTTCTTGTAACTACATTACCGGCTGGGTCTACAAAACCACGTACATTCGTTCCCAGTGTATTACGGGTACTGTATGGACCTGGCTGACCGGCTGATGTACCCACACCTGCATAGAACTTCACATAGGTAAGGAAGTCGTTGGTAATATCGAGGTGGTCAGTCATAATGTATGATAAACTGGCTGACGGGTAGAAAATGCTTCTGTTATCCCGCTCAAGAGTTGAAAACCAGTCGTTTCTACCTGCAAGGTTCAGGTAAACAAAATCACGGAAACCAACTGTGAAGTTACCATAAATACCTGCAGTTTGACGCTCAAGTAACTGCTGGAAGTCTCCGCCACCAATGGTGTTGGTCGCTGACTGATCGGTAAAGTTAGAGTGCTTAAAGAATCCGAATACAATCATATTCTGACTTTCAAGTCCCTGACGCTCTCTTCTGTCGGTGAGGTACTGAGCACCAAGCACACCATCAAATGAGAAGTCTTCAGTTAATTGGTAATCAAAAAGCATGTTTAATGCATGATCCCATGAAGTTCGGCTTGTTTCAATCGTCTGGAAGTATCCGTCAAGAAGGTCATCAGGCCGTACACCACCTGGGTTTTGAAAGTATGAACTGTTTTCGGTATAACTGTCGTAACCTAATCTGTAAACCAAGCTCATACCGTCTATTACATCATAGCTAAACTCGGTACGACCAAAGTAACGATCTGTTTCATTGGTTCTTCCTGCGTTGTTAAGAGTCCATGTCGGGTGCGGAATGTCGTTTCCTGCACGATAGTATATAGAACCGCCTGTTGCCGGGTTCGTGTTAGGAATGTTCAGGTCAATGGCTCTTGGTGTGTAGAAAACATCAGCAAATACTGATGTTGTACCACCCGCAGCAGCAGGACCACTACCGCCACCTGCAGCAGTTGGAGGTGTAGCCATATCGGTAAGGCTCATATTAAAGGTAGTTGATGCAGTTAAGCGATCATTTACCCGGTACTGTGCACCAAGTGAAAATGAATTTCTTGTAAGATCGTTGTTCGGAGTAAATCCATCTTCGGTTGACCGTGAATAACTTACATTTACTCTAAGGTCATCCAGGCCACCTGAAATACTTAGAGTTGATGTAGAAGCAAGACCCGTTCTGAAGAAAGCATCAACTGGATTTTCGTAAGCCTGATAGCGATAGTCAGCATCAGCAAATTCTGGGAAAAGTTCTCGTTTATCGTCCGTATTAGCCAGCGGATGATCGATAAGTACTGTTCCGTCATCATCAAATCCACGGAAAGAACTTCCGAATGGTGTAGGACTTGTTTCATCAAAACGCGGTCCCCAGTTACTAAAGAACCAGCCAAAGTTTTGGTCAAATCCAATTCCGTAAGTGTTCTGATAGTCAGGTCGTGAAGAAATTTGTGTAGCATAAACTGACTGATCGAAGGTTACTTCGAAGCCGGGATCTCTGTCTCTGAATGAACCACTCTTGGTTTCAATCAGGATCACCCCGTTTCTTCCCTGCTCACCATAGAGTACAGTAGCACTCAGGCCTTTCAGAACGGTTACATCCTGAATGTTTTTGGGATCAATGTCGATCAGGCGGTTTGGTGTAGACTGTGCACCACCACCGCTGAACCAGCTATCGGTTGTGTTTCTTCCGCCGTCAAAACGAACACCATCTACAATAATAAGCGGAGCGTTACTACCGGTTAGTGTAGTGAAACCACGAATCACGATATCGGTACCTGATCCGGTAAGACCACCGGTTGCACCCACATCAACTCCGGGAAGCTGTCCGGTAAGTGCTCTCGAAACGTCTGTTTGGTTTCTGTTTTCGATGTTCTCGGCTGAAATTTCGGCAACCCCATATCCGAGTGCTCGTCTGTCACGCTGAATTCCGAATGCAGTAACTACAACGTCGTCTAGTCCGAGAATTTCGGGCTGTAATTCAACATTAAGTTCTACATCCTGGTTACCAACGGTAACACTTTGCTGCTGTCGTTGATATCCAACGAATGTAATGACTACAGTGTAAGTTCCTGCAGATACGTTTTCTATAACAAATTCACCATCAAAATCAGTAACGGCACCCCGTTCCAGTTGTTGAATGAATATGTTCGCACCAGGTACAGGTTCACCTGTATTTGAGTCTGTAATGGTACCCACAATACTCACTTGTGCAAAAGCACTCAGAGAGAAGAACAAGGTACACACTAACGTCATTAGTAACTTTTTATACATATATGACCTCTTAGTTGTTGTTTTGGTTTTTAAAATAAAACAGTAACCCCCACAAAATTTAATTTTCCGGGAGCAATGTGTTTAAATTAGTAAAAGAGCAATGATAAATAAAATCTAATTTTATCAATTTTTTAACATTCTGTTAACCCTTTAAGATAAACGGTTAATTTTAATCTTTTTACTGATAACATCAACCTTTAATTTTTCTTGGAAAATCCTGCGGAATACGTGTTAAAACTTCATAATTAAGGTTATTTGTCATTTCACTAAAAGATGCTACCGTAATATCCTGTCCTTCTTGTGCACCAATAAGCACTACCTCATCACCCTTTGCAGTTTTGGGCATATCTGTAATTTCTACTGTAATCATGTTCATATTAACAAGGCCCACCACTCTTGCACGCTCTCCGTGTATGAGCACATACCCGGCATTGGTGAGGTTTCGGCCGAAACCATGTGAGTACCCGATAGGCACAGTTGCTATTCTCATTCTGCTGCTTGCAAGAAAAATATTACCGTAGCCAATAAACTCTCCTTCATCAACCCACTTTGTACTCATAATTTCACTTTTCCAGCTCAACACTCTTTTCAGGGGATCATCGGCGTGCTTCCTGTTTTTCTTTAAAGCATACATAAAGGTTTCGCGGCTGGGCCAAAGACCATACACCGATATTCCAAGACGAACCATATCGTAATGCATCTCGGGATAAGTGAGATAAGCAGCAGAACTGGATGTATGGAATAAAGGCAGCTTATCGAAATATTTTTTTGCCAGCCGTACTGCTTCCCGGAACTGTTCATTTTGCCGCTGAACCCTGTAATGGTTCGCCATGCTTTCGGCCCCGGCATAGTGTGTACAGATTCCGGCAACTGTTATATCTTCTTTTAAAGAGTTTACTTTTTTAAATAACGGCTCCCACTCTTCCCTGTGAAATCCCGTGCGGTTCATACCGGTTTCGAGCTGAAGGTGAACGTTGGCCTTTTTACCCATTTTCTTTGCAACAGCGTATGCCTTATCCAGCCGGCTGTTCTCAAAAAGGTAGAATTCGATCTCATTTTCTATAGCCCACTCCAGCTCTTCGTTTCGAATCATGCCCATAATCATGATTCTGGTTTCAGGATTTGTTCTGGCATTTAATGCATCGAACGCCTCATCTGCACTGAAAACAGAAAAATGATTCATTCCGCATTCTTCAGCCATGGGCAAAAAAGTAGAAATACCATGCCCGTATGCGTTACCCTTTATCACGACTGATATTTTCAGATTCTTATCCGTGCGGCCTCTCAGAAACTGAATGTTAGTTTGCAGGGCTTTTTTATCGAGCTCTATGTATGAAGGAAATAAAAACGGCTTACTCATATAGATATTAACTGTTCAGGTGGTAATCGATCAGTGCCGCAAATACACGAATGCCGGCCGGGATTAATGTATCGTCAAAGTTGTAGTACTCTGAATGCAGCGGTTTTGATTTTTTCCCGGATCCAATTCCAAAAAGTGTAATCGGACATTTTTTCCGAAAAACTCCGAAATCCTCACTCCATGGAAACGGCCTGTCAAGTTTCTCAATTTTTGCAACATCTTCAACCGCACTTTTAAATTGCTTTACACCTTCGCGGTCATTAACTGTTGCAGCGAACGGTTCGGTAAATTTACCGGTAATCTCTCCTTTAAACTCTTTTTTGATTGATGCCAGATCATCCATGAGCTTCGCCTGCATGTTTTCCAGAAGTTCATCGGTTTCTGCCCGCAGTGTAACTCCAATCTCTCCGTTGCCGGGGCTTATCCCAAATGCTTCCTCACCCAGCTTTATGAAAGTGACCGTAGCGACTGAGAGCTGATCTTTCTTGCTGTTTGCAGAATTAATCTGTCTGACCGATTCAACAACCCTTGCAATTTCACCGGCCGGATTGATTCCCTGCGCAGGATAAGCAGCATGGCTCGACTCCCCTTTTAATGAAATCCTGATTCCAACCGATGCCGCAGCGAATGTTTTTGACCTTATATATATAGCACCTTTTTTAAAGCCCGGAAGATTGTGCAGTGCAACCGCGCGGTCTATCTTTAAATTTTCGAATTTTGGGTCACTTAAAACTTTTTCAGCACCTTCCCCGGTTTCTTCAGCCGGCTGGTACAGAAGTATCACCGATCCTGTTTTTGGTCTCTGCTGATCCAGCATGCCGGCCAATCCGGTTACAATTGCCATGTGTCCGTCATGCCCGCAGGCATGCATTCTGTTCTCGTGGACAGACTGATACGCAAGTTTTGTTTCTTCTCTGATCTTTAATCCGTCCAGTTCACACCTGATCATCAGGTTCATTCCCCGGCCCGGATTTATACCTTTATATATAGCGGCTATACCATGACCGCCAATTCCGGTTATCAATTGATCGGATTTAGTTTTCCGGAGCTCTTTTTCAATCAACCCGGCAGTTTTCATTTCTTCACCCGAGGCTTCCGGAATGCGGTGTAATTTCTGCCTGAGATTCGTCAGTTTTTTAACCCGTTCTTCTGTGATCAAATGGTGCATATATATAAGGTATCGTCTGTTCGGTATAAGAATTTGGGAAAACTGTTTTAAATTGTTCCAAATGAGCGATTTGTGTTTGATAACATAATAAATTTCGTCATGCCGGACCCCGATCCGGCATCTCCTGCCTATATCAACGGCTGGAGATCCCGGATCTTCGCTAACGCTGCGTCCGGGATGACGCCCTTCTGGTATCAAAGTATTTTTATTCCAATGATTTTATCTCGCCCCTGGGAAACCCACCTTAAGGTATAAAAAACCGGCTCGGATTAGCCAATAATTAAACCGGGAATTTTATTTGGGTCAGGATACAGTTCCAGTGCTTTTTGGTGATCTGCTTCTGAAACCACACCCGGCATATCTGCCTCGCCGGGATCCTGCACCGAAAGCTGGTAATGAAGATGAGGAATCCAGCCGCCATTTTCTTCATTAGTTCCAAGCCGGCCTATCATTTTACCTGCTTTAACCGGTTCACCTGTTTTGTGCATTTCAAGTGATGGTTCAGAAAGGTGTCCGTACAGAGCATAAATGGTTTGATCACCCAACTGATGCTTTAAAACAATAGTCGGGCCATAATTGCCTTCCTGGTCGTTATTTCTTTGATAAAGCAAAATTCCGTCGGCAGGTGCATATACCGGTTCGCCGGCCGGTGCCCATATATCTATCCCCATGTGGATATATCTTTCATTCCGGTATTGAGGAGCGGTGTACATCCCCTGCCGCTTTTCGTTGTAACCGCCAACTGCCCACCCATCTTTTAGTTTTGAGGGATCAAATCCATTTGAAAACTCTACATGTGGAATTTCGCCCGGAGTTTTCATCACAGGATGATTTACTTTTGCCGTCTTTTTCATTGTTGATAAATCTTCAGGATTGTCTGAATCAATCTGCTACACGTTTTTCAATGTAATCGGAGTTCATTAAACCGAGTGCCCCCATATATTTCAGTTTAAAGCGGATCATATCCCCTACCTTATAACCCTCCGGATTTTCTCCCACATCCAGAATCAGCATATCCGAACTGGCATCGGTAATTGTGATATTGTCGTTTACCGGAATCAGATAATTTGGCTGAATATCAAGTGTTCCGATATCGATAATTGCCCTGTATGCCGTTTTCCCGTAATCATCCTGGTTGATCTCTGCAACCTTTCCCTGCGGATTTACTCCCAGTTCGCCGGTAGGCACAAGCGGTTTTTCTGAAATTTCGATTATTTGTGTATAGAGTTCCATCACCTGGTCACTCATCCCCTCAATCACATCGTCCGAAAAAAGATCCTTCCCAAAAAACAGAGCTTCCCCTACCCTGAAGTGATTGATACCGTCTGGCAGCTGTTTATTCAGCAAAAGAGGAATGGTAACCGTTGTCCCGCCCGAAACAAGCGGTATCGATTTTTTAAATCTAAGTTCAATAATCTGTTTGTAGAGTGCGAGCTGAATCAGTTTGTCAGCGTCTGGCATAACACCGTGCAGACAGTTAAGGTTTGTGCCTAAACCTACCACTTCGATTCCGGGCAGACGAAAAACTTTTTCGTAGAAATCCACCAGGTCATCCCTCATCACCCCTTCACGAAGATCTCCCATTTCAATCATAATGATCACCTTATGGACCTTCTTCTGCCTTACAGCTTCATCCGATAATTCGTGAAGTGTAGACAGTTCCGTATTCAGGCTGATGTCAGCATATCTTACCAATTCAGGAATGGTATCTTTAGGCGGGGGTTTGATGTAGATCGTGATTGTTTCAGGATCGATCTCTTTGATTACTTTCAGATTACTGATCCGCGAATCATGCGCCTCTTTAATGCCGAGGTTTATCACTTCTTGAAGATATGAACGGGTGCCGCAAAGCAGTTTAGTGGTAATTCCCCACTTAATGCCGTTTTTCTTGAATAGCGAATCCAGATAACTGTAATTATGAAGCAGCTCGCTTCGATATAATTTTAAATAAGCCATCTATTTATGAAGCCTCATTTCGAGGTATTTATTGGTGAATCCAAATTTTTCGTAAAGAAATTTAGCCGGATTATCCGGTTCTACATGCAATGCAATATCTCCTTCTGTTTCATCTATTATTTTTTGCATCAATGTTTTTCCCACACCCTTGCCTCGCGTTTTTTCATGAACAGCTATGTAAACCAGAATATTTTCAGGGATAAAGCCGGTCATATTCGTCCGGTTAATGATCACTACTCCAAGAATTTCTTCTTCTTGATGTGCCACCAGGATAAATCCATCCTGACCGGGGCCGTCACCAAATGCATAGGCAATACACTTCAGGATAGCTTCTTTTGTATCACCGTACTGATCGAGGTGACTGTGCAAAAATCCTGCTATATCCTCTCTTGTAAAGGATGTTGGGTTGTTACTATCAGATTGAATAATACTGTAACTGATATCCATAAATTATTTTTCACTTTTTGTAAGTAAACTCACCGTTATAAATGCTATAGCCGATGCAGTAATTCCAAAAACATTCGGGTCCAGTTCATAAGGCAGATTAACGCCTAAATATCGCAAAGTTATTGTTGTGCTTCCACCTATAATCATTGCAGCCATCGCACCGGCGGGAGTGCTGTTTTTCCAGTAAAGTGCCCCTACAACCGGTACAAACAGTCCTGAAACCATAAATGCGTAAGAATCGAGCATCAGGTCCAGAACATTTTCCATAGTAGCAGCCAATAACAGTGCGAATATCCCGATGATTAAGGTGACGATTTGTGAAGTTCTGACGAATGCGGGACTGTCCGGATCAAACTCCCTGAATCGGCCAATCAGATCCGTAACAACATTACCGGATGATGCCATCAGGCAGCTGTCGGCTGTAGATAAAATGGCTGAAAAGTAAGCTGCCATCATGATTCCAAGAAAACCGACCGGCAACACGGTTCGCAGAAGCATCGGCAGACCGGTTTCGGGATCCGTTTCCATAATATCAGCCGCGCCAAGAAACTCAAACATCCCCTGATCGGCTGCCACTCTTGCGAACAGGCCAAGCAGCACACCCAGAAACGCCATCACAGGCCACTCAAAGACGCCGGCCAGATACCACGCTTTTTTAGCGGTTTTTTCATCATGACACGCATAGATACGCTGATAAAGGGTCATCCCTACAAACCAGATCGGAATAATGGTGACCGCCCAAAAAACAAGATCCTGCCAGCCCAGATTGGTGAGTGTAAGCATCTCGGGGGCTACGGTTGCACGAATCGCCTCCATGCCACCAATTTCGAGATAGGCAATCGGCACACCCACAAATATTAATCCGAACATCAAAAGTGCCCACTGGATGGTATCGGTATAGATTACCGCCTTTAAACCGCCCATAACTGTATACACAACCGCAACCACGCCCATAATGATCAGGGCGGTTTGTAAATCAAGATCGGCAAACGTACCGCTTGCAAGTTTTGCTCCCGCAAGCATTTGTGAACTGGTAAAACCGGCGTAACCAATTGCGGAGATGATTGCAGCTACAAATGCAACATTGGCAGAGTAGTAATGCCCGAATAGCTGGGGAAATGTATAAGCATTATCAAAAGCGGGGTTTTGTTTTACCTTGGGAATCAGAAAAACCGCCGCCATCCAGGCACCGATCAGCCCGGTAAACAACATCCAAGAACCTGACAGGCCCATTACAAATCCAAGTCCGCCCAGCCCGATTGAAAAGCCGCCACCCACGTCGGTAGCTACCACAGAAAGGCCAACGTGCCAGCTTTTCATTTTTCGCCCGCCTACATAATAGTCATCCCCTCCTTTATTTTTTTTAAAGAAGAAATATCCGAATGCGAGCAGACCAAAGATGTAAACTACAAAGATCGAAAGATCTATGGGGTGCACAATGTGCAGATGTTTTCTTTTTATTTATGGGGTGTAGTAACTATGGATAATATTGCTTGGAATCAAATTTAATCGGGTTCTTTCTGAAACGGGCTATGACTTGATTATGCCCGTCTATTCACCTGCAGGAGAGCTGTTCAAATGCTACGAAATCAAATCTCCTTTTTGATTAATTATTCTTCATATATATTTAATTTTAGAATTATATTCTGTATTTTAATACTGTTAGAAGAATATTAAACTGTTTATGTCAATAAAATTAGATAATACCGACAAGCAAATTATTGAAATTCTGCAGGAGAATGGCAGAATCTCGAACAGTGAATTGGCTAAGCAGATCGGGCTTACAACAACGCCTACACTTGAGCGGGTAAAGCGTCTAGAGCGCGAAGGTGTGATAAAAGGATACACTGCATGGATTGACCGCAAAGCGATTCAAAAAGGATTAACCGTATTTTGCTCCATTAAACTCACAGCTCATCAGCTTGGTGAAATGGAGGAATTTTCAAGGCATATTGCTGAAATTCCTGAAATCCTTGCCTGCTATAATACTACCGGTGAGTTCGATTATCTGCTGTATGTGGTTGTTAAAGACACTATCGAATACGAGAAGCTGCTCAGGAAAAAACTTTCACGGATTCCCGGTATCGAAAGAATTTACACAAGCATTGTGCTGTCTACCTTAAAAGAGCAATCAAAAATAGTGGTGACCGAAAATGGAACTGACATCTGAAAAGAGAAGAAAAAAATCGATTGAAACCATTTGCGCACAGGCGGATCATTCAAACGATTCTTTTGGCGCGCACGTAATGCCGATCTACCAAACCTCCACATTCAAGTTTAACGATGCTGAAGCAGGCCGCCGCTTTTTTGCACATGAACCGGGCGGTGCAACTCACAGCTACAGCCGATTGGGCAACCCAACGGTTCAAAAAGCAGAAGTGGTAATTGCCAGCCTTGAGGCAGTTGATCTTGATGAGGAAGCGGAAGGTATGATGTTTGGCTCAGGAATGGCCGCTATCACTACCGGAATGATGGCCCTTGCAGCCGGGAAGCGAATTCTTTCCCAGGAAACAATTTACGGCTGTACTTCTCAATTCCTTGAAGAGGAAGCAGAACGGTTTGGTATTGGCGTAACCTTTTTTGACCCGAATGAACCGGGCGCTCTTGAAATGGCTTTTGCCCGTCATGAAGACATTGGCCTCGTATTTCTCGAAAGCATTGCAAACCCAACGATGCGGGTCTGCGACCTTGAGCATATATCCGATTATGCACATCAGAAAGGTGCTTATGTGATGGTAGACAACACCTTCGCCACACCCTGGCATATCCGTCCGTTTAACTTTGGAGTTGATCTGATTGCACACTCCACCACCAAATATCTGAACGGCCACGGTACTACAATCGGTGGCATACTGGCAGCACGCAACAGTTTTTTCGAATTGACAGAGATGCATACATGGCGCAAAAATTTTGGCGGAACTGCAGGCCCCTTCGACGCCTGGCTTACCCTGATGGGTTTAAAAACTTTCCCGCTGCGAATGAAAGCACACAATGAGAATGGCATAAAAGTGGCTCAGTTTCTGCAAAATCATCCTAAAGTTGAATCACTTGCTTATCCCGGCCTTCCCGGCCATCCTGACAAGGAAATTATTGAGAGAATCATGATGAACGGGTATGGCGGTATGATCGCTTTTGAAATTAAAGGCGGAATGCAGGCAGGTATCGATTTTATTAACCGCGTAAAAGTACCAACGCTTGCGGTTAGCCTTGGCAATGTTGATTCACTGATTCAGCATCCCGCTTCAATGACCCACTCAGTTGTAACCCGCGAAAACAAAGAAAAAGCCGGCATTACGGATGGATTGATACGTTTGTCTGTAGGTGTTGAATCTGCTGATGATATTATTGCGGATTTGGAGGAGGCTTTGGGGTGAGCATCAGCTATCAGCTATCAGCTATCAGCTATCAGCTATCAGCTATCAGCTATCAGCTATCAGC
>SLAU01000047.1 GCA_007126675.1 Balneolaceae bacterium | reverse complement strand
GGTAAAGAACGATTAAGCTGTTTGATAGCAGTGTGTGCAATATCATCCGAAAGTGTTAATCCGGATTCAAAACCTACAAACATCAGTTCTGCCATTAAGTAGCTGAAAATTTCCATGCTCACAGCCTGATTGATTCTCGGCTGACTGTCATTGGATGAAGAGCTGCATCCTTTGATTGCTAAAATTGATACTGATAATAAAAACAGAATCAGGAAGGAAAGTTTAGAGAATTTCATAATTGTAAGTATTGATTTTTGTTGAAAAGAGGGGAGCTATTTGTCAAAAAAACTTCTCTTGCCATTTAACAAATCATGCAGTTAGATTAGTAAATATTTTTCTGTTAAATAGCAACAAAAAAAGAGGTGAAGTGCCTAAAAAACAGGTACATTTTTAATCCTGGTTAACCTACTCCAAATAGCTCAGTCTTCTCTTGAAAATAGGGCTCAAAAATATTTTTCAGGTTTTTGTGTTCGGTATTCGAAAGCTCAGGGTCATTACGGATTATTTGCCATGCATCATTTTTAGCTTGTTCAAGCAGTAACCGGTCTTCAATAATATCCGCATATCTGAATTCCGGCAGGCCGCTCTGTTTTGTTCCAAGGAAGTCACCGGGACCCCGAAGCCTCAGGTCTGCCTCGGCAATTTCAAAACCATCGGTGGTTTCAACCATCTTTTTCAGGCGGAAGCGGCCTGACTCACTTAATTTTCCGCCGGCCATTAAAATACAATAACTCTGGCGGGTACCTCTGCCAATACGCCCGCGCAATTGATGTAACTGCGACAGCCCAAAACGTTCAGCGTGTTCAACTATCATAACGGATGCATTCGAAACATCAACTCCCACTTCTATTACAGTGGTTGTTACCAGGATTTTGAGCTTTCCCTCAATAAATGATCTCATAACGCCTTCTTTCTCTTCCTGCTTCATTTGTCCATGCAGCAATCCTATCGGGATTTCCGGGAACCGTCTTTTCAGTTTTTCAAAACCCATTGTGGCATCCTTTAAATCCAGCACTTCTGATTCTTCAATCAATGGATAAACAACATAAACCTGTCCGCCGTCCCCAACTGATTCGGCTATAAAGTTGTTTATGGTTTCACGGTCTTTATCAGTTCGTACGGCAGTTTTAATCGGTTTGCGTCCGCCCGGCAAATCTTTTATCACAGAAATATCAAGATCGCTGTAGATTGTCATAGCCAGTGATCGGGGTATTGGAGTTGCCGACATTACAAGCAGGTGAGGCTGATCACCTTTTTGAAGTATTTCGTTGCGTTGCCGAACTCCAAAGCGGTGCTGCTCATCAATTACTGCAAGCCCGAGGCGGTTAAATTCAACCGATTCCTGAATGATAGCATGCGTGCCTACTACAATGTTGCAATTGCCGCTGCTGATATCAGCCAGGATTTCGCGGCGGAGAGCTTTTTTTTGTCCGCCAAGCAACAACCTGAAGTTGATACCAAGAGGTTCGAGGTATTTTTTCAGTGTGAAGTAATGCTGTTCAGCTAATATTTCGGTCGGAGCCATAAAAGCTGATTGATATCCGGAATCTGCGGCCATCAGCATAGCACCAATAGCCACAACAGTTTTACCGGCGCCAACATCACCCTGTATTAAGCGATTCATTTGTATGTCAGTAGAAAGATCATCCCTTATTTCTGACAGTGCATTCTTTTGCCCTTCTGTTAATTGGAATGGCAGAATTTCGTTGAAAAACTTTTTTGTGTAACCGCCCGGTGTAAGCGGCGTGCTGTTCTTACGGCTTCGCTGAATTTTCTTGATTCTTCCCATACTCAACTCAAACAGAAACAGCTCTTCATATTTGAATCTCTCAAGTGCCGTACTTGCTTCTGATTTAGATTTCGGAAAATGAATCATTTGAAAGGCACTTTTACGAGCAGGGAATTTATATTTCTCCAGAGTTGATTCCGGGAGAAATTCCCTGATCTCTTTATGAGCAAGGATTTGTTTGATCCAGCCGGATATAATTTTATTGGATATATAAGCTTTTGATAAATGTTGATTGGACGGATATACAGGCAGGAGGGTATCAAACTTCTTTATTTCGGATGTTGACTCCAGCAGCTCCATATCCGGATGAGCCATACTTATTAATTTGCCAAACCTTTTCGGCTTTCCGAACAATGAAACCAGGTTGCCTTCCTTGAATCGTGACATCACATATTTCAAGCCTTTAAACCAAACAGCCTTCATACTTCCGGTTTGATCTTCCACTGTCATCATGAGCCGGCGTTTTCGTCCAGCCCCTGCAACGTTCAGCTCTGTAATAGTTCCCACAACGCTTACAGGTTCCGGCTGACCGGATAGTAATCCTATCGGTTTGATATTTGATTTATCAAGATAGCGCCGGGGGAACAGATGCAGCAGGTCATTCACAGAGTTTATTCCGGAAGTCTGCAGCGCCTCGAGGCGTTTATTGCTGAGTTTATGAAGATCTATAAAATTCAAATTGATACAGTTATATATATCAGTTAGTTATAATATCGGAATTTGAAATAGTGAAAATAGCCATTTATCAATGAATTAAACGGGATGATAAAAATTTCAAAAAATTTTCGGGTTAAATGTTTGGTATCAGAAACTAAAAAATCATATCTTATTCAGCTCTTGATTTTACGAAAACTAAATGGTTAATCCGTGCCGACAATAAATCAATTAATCCGTAAAGGTAGAAAAAGTAAGAAGAGTAAGACAACTGCTCCTGCTCTGCAAAATTGCCCGCAAAAACGCGGGGTTTGTACACGTGTGTACACAACCACACCAAAGAAGCCTAACTCAGCGCTGCGTAAAGTTGCTCGTGTTCGGTTAACGAATGGTATGGAAGTTACCGCATACATTCCCGGTGAGGGGCACAACTTACAGGAACACAGTATTGTGCTTATCCGTGGCGGACGAGTAAAAGACCTCCCCGGTGTGCGATATCATATCGTAAGGGGAACACTTGACACCGCAGGTGTTGATGACCGTAAACAAGGCAGAAGCCATTACGGTACCAAAAAGCCAAAAGGGTAACTCTTATTTAATTATATAATTATGCGCAGAAGAAAAGCAGAAAAAAGAGAAGTACAACCCGATCCAATTTTCCACGACAAGCTGGTTACAAGATTTGTAAACAACCTGATGCGTGATGGAAAAAAGGGTGTTGCACGAAAAATTTTATATCAGGCCTTTGAAATTATCGAGGAGAAAACAGGAGAAACTCCGATCGATGTATTCAAAACAGCCTTAACAAACACAACCCCGATTGTTGAAGTTAAAAGCAGGCGGGTAGGTGGTGCCACATACCAGGTGCCAATCGAGGTGTCCTCAAGCCGTGGAACCGCATTAGGAATGCGTTGGCTGATCAACGCATCACGACAGCGAAATGATAAATCAATGGCGCTGCGTTTAAGCCGCGAATTGATGGATGCCGCAAAGAATGAAGGCGGAGCTGTTCGTAAAAAAGACGAAACACACAGAATGGCTGAAGCCAATAAGGCATTTGCACATTTCAGATTCTAAAAAATTTTAAAAAGACATCTATAATATAATGTCAGAAGCAACGACAAAAACAGACCCCAAAATTATTGACCAAATTCGCAGAACGCGAAACATTGGTATTATGGCGCATATCGACGCCGGTAAGACAACCGTTACGGAGCGTGTGCTATTTTACACAGGGCGCAGTCACCGAATGGGAGAGGTACACGATGGTGCGGCCACTATGGACTGGATGGAGCAGGAGCAGGAGCGTGGAAT
>SLAU01000063.1 GCA_007126675.1 Balneolaceae bacterium | reverse complement strand
GCATTGGTAGGCTTTAATCAATTGTTGTCCATGCCATTATTGCATTCGTTCATTTTGCCTTGATGCAAAACGAACCATGCCAAAGGCACTCCTATGGAGAAAGATCAAGACGGCGAATTTCTTGGCGGCGGTCGTTGCCGATCTGCTGCATAATTTCGCTTCGCGCCTGTCTGCACCGAGGCAGGTTCAAAAAATGAGCAATGGTCCATCAAGTCATAAATCGGTTTTCACACCCTGAGCCGGTATGAAATTCTGCTTTCGCAGATCTGCAGACTCCCTCAATCCGCCAATAAATTCGAGGTCCTAAAAAATAAGTTTAAATATTTTCAGCCTTTCATAAATTACATGGGTAATGTCAGCCTCAAGGGGAAGCACTCCAAAATAAATTCTATATTGATCAAAAAATAATGGGTTCTAAATAGATACCTCGTGGGCTCTGCCCCGAGGTAGTTCATTTCTGAGATCCCGGTTCAGATTTTTTCAAGGTAATCCAGGTTGTTTAAAAAATTTTCTTGTCTGCGAAGTATAAATTCCGGCCCTTTTGACAACAACAGCCTGAAACCATAATGCAAAAATGGATTACCTGAATGAGCAGCTTTCCCAAAAAGCCATGAGTCTTTTACAATCTTCATCACTTTAGGTTTTCGCAGCTCTGAATAGGTTTTAAACGCAGTATGGTAGTCATCTCTATATTTCTTCAGGCATTTTGCCAGGCACCAGGCGTCTTCAATAGCCTGACATCCGCCCTGGGCAAGGTTCGGAGTAGTGGCATGGATGGCATCACCAAGAAATACCACAGGGCCTTTGTGCCATTCCCGTTTGCCGGTTCCGAGATCTGCCATGTCATCACGCAGAAAATTTTCAGATGTATCAATCATTCTCAGCAGATCGGGATGAAAATTTTTGAACAGATCCAGCAGATTTTTTCGTACCGTTAACGGATCATCTATCCCGCCGGGAGGTTCCGGTTTGGCTCCAATCCAGAGTGTTTGTCCATGGCCGATGGATATTGTAAGGAAGCGTAATCGTTCATCCCATATTTCGATATAACTATCTTCAAAACCTTCAGGCATAGGTTCAGTGGTAATGCCACGCCAGATCACCTGGTTGATGTATCGAATGTTAATTTCCGGGAATAGATTTTTTCTCACAACAGAATGTATTCCATCGGCAGCAACTACGCATTCAGATTCAAGGGGTGGTCTGTTCTCAAAATGAAGTACTGTCGTATCATTTTTGATCCCGATATCACTGAGCCTGTGGGAAAGATGAATTGCATCTGCAGGCAGCTTCTCTTGTAAAATATCGATTAATCTTGCCCGGTGAATGCACAGCATTTCAGATTTAGTTTCAATTTCTCTCCTCACTTTCAGATTTTTATCGGGAAAAAATACCTTTTGAATGGCTGCCCCGTTTGCACGCAGTTCTTTACCCAATCCAAGCCGGTCAAATATTTTGATGGGTGCTTCTGAAAGGCCGATTCCTGCACCAACTTCGGTCAGTTCAGTCGCCTGTTCATACAACCGGAACGGGATTTGATGATGCTGCAGCGCATTTGCGAGAGTTAATCCGCCGATTCCGCCGCCAATAATTGTAATCATATTTCCGGTTTCCGGCTTAGATTTGGTTTTCATTCATGATAAAATTGATTCTGTATATTTCACTCAATTCATCCATATTTTTGTTTTATTGTATCCAATAACTGATATAAAGCCAAAAGATATTGCCCGATTCAGATAATAAACGAATAAAACTCGACAGGGAGAATAACGAACAAACCCGCAGGCTGAAAAGAAGCCTCAATAAGGTGAGGTGGTCGCATGCCCTGATGCAGATTTTCTGGACGGCAGGACCGGTAACCACTCTCGGATTGATCGGCGGGTATTATATCGGTTACGGCACAATGCCTCCGCTTCAGCTGCTGATCTATTTCGTAAGCTTCACCGTTTTTTCCGGGATTATCGGTTTGATTGCAAAAGTGGTTTACGACGGCACACGCGGACACCTTAACGATCAATCCGAAAGAGATATACTTACGGTAACCGACAAACTTGCCGATTTGATCCTGGTTGCACGCGATAAAGTGGTAGAGGCATACGAGGGAGAAGCGCGTCAGCGTGAAGCCGCCTTACAATTGCTGCGGAGAATTGATCAGACACCCTATGGTGTAACCCTTGCTTTTACGGATCTGACCGGTGAACCTGAAATTGGCCAGATTATGGGGCGGATTTTCACCTACAGGCGTATTGGCATTCAAACAAAAGTACGCGAACTGTATGTTGAACATAACGACCAGATACAAGCTGCAGTTAAGAAGTTAAAGAAAAAATCTCCCCAGGCAGCCAAAGAGCTGAAAGATTGGTTTACAGGAAATACTTCGGGAAGCTTAAAGTATGGTGTGAGGAGGGAGAAACATTTTCTTCAGCGGGTAATGTCGGCCATCGAAAATGACAATCCATATATAATGACCTTCCGTGATGTGGAAGAGATGATGATCCTGGCATTTGAACTGATCAACGGAAGAGAAATCCCAACGCTCATCTTCAACTATCCCGGAAAATGGAGGTATGCCTCTGCACTGGACGAAATGGAGAAAAAGAGGAGCCAGTACCGGGTGGCTCAGGCCCGCGGCGGTAACCGGATACGCGCTTTAGCCGCTTATTTGACTGAATCAGGTTTTGCATCTGCAGAGGAATTGCCGGAGGGTTTGGAAATTAATGAGCTGATCAAAAAAGTAACTGCCAAGCTGGACAGCCTGTTAAAGAGTTCCGATAAATCGGGTAAAAAACGATTATCAATTTTGCCTAAAGAGGCCAGGCATTTTGCTGTTGTTATGGAAAATTGCCTTGAGCTGTATAAAATGGCTTTTGACGGTTACAAAGAATCGGCTAAAAGGCATAAAGAGCTGGTGAAAGCTTCAGAGAAATGGCAGAAAATTCTCTCTGAAAGTGATAAAAGCCCCGGAAGTGTTAAAGTTGGCGCAGGGCGAAGGGGTATACGGATCAACGAAAGCATCATTTCTTTGAATGAGGAAGAGAGGCTCCGGGTTTGCAGGCACCTGATCTGGTATTTTGATAAGGAAGATATCAAGGGTGGAAGCCGGAAGTTAATCCATTCATTCAGCAACCAGGGAGGGATGTCAGCTCGAAGGCTGGCAATTGAAATTGCGGTTGCACTTGAACCTCATATCAAACTCTCTAAGCCAGAGATTCAGCGAAATATAAACGCAACTAAAGCGGTTTATCTCGGTGGCTTGTCTCCCGATATGAGTGCGGTTCAAAAACAGGACCTTGGTGCAAAAATGGCCCGGGAAGCAGACAACCGCATGGATGTTGCAGCAATACGACTGGCCGAAACCTTGGTACATCAGTACCATGTTGATTTGAGTGAAGAGGCGGTCGAATTCCTCCACTTTAATTATAACGCCGGCTTGAAATCATTGAACAGGGTGATTAACCGCGAAAAAGAAGATCTGCTTTCAATTAAATCTTCGAATGATGTGCCGCCCGCCATTCATGAACCGAAACCGGAATGGAAGCGAAGTTTACAGGAGATTAAAAAAACGGCTGCAAGGCTGTCTTAAGTCTGTGAACAGAGTATCCATTATTAACAATAGCTTAACAGTAAGGTAACATCTGTGTGACTTTGAATCTGAAAATTCAGCATTTAACTTAATCACTGAATTTATGATACGATCAGGCTACCTGCTTCTCTTCTTTTTACTCTCCTTTTTTCTATTCAATTTACAAATCGCTAACTCAACTACACT
>SLAU01000343.1 GCA_007126675.1 Balneolaceae bacterium | reverse complement strand
TGGTGCTACCGATAAGATGTCCCTGCCGGGACATGTTTTTTATAAATAATAGTTAATAGAGAGACAAAAAATTTTTTTCAGGACTTTTGCCGGGTTTAAACATAATACAACAAGTTTTTGACCCTACTCAACCTCCATCAACCGCATCTCAGCGAGATGCTTTGCCTGTAGCACCGGATGGTGCGTCAATCGTTTTCGTCCTGGAAGGACGTTTTGTGTTTGGCATAGCACGATCTTTATTCGCAGCTAAATCCCTTTACAAAACGTCCCGCTGGGACGATCTGAATGGATATCTCACCCTTGGTGCTACCGATAAGATGTCCCTGCCGGGACATGTTTTTTACAAATAATAGCTAATAAAGAGTGACAAAAAATTTCGGGAATTTTGCAGGGCTTAAGCACAATAGAGCCAGCTTTTGATCCTACTCATCCTCCATTAACCACATCTCAGCGAGATGCTTTGTCGGTAGCACCGAATGGTGCGTCAATCATTTTCGTCCTGGAAGGACGTTTTGTGTTTGGTATGGCTCCGTTTTTATTCGTAGCTAAATTCCTTCGCAAAACATCCGCAATCATTTGGGCAGCAAATCAAACAATTTGAAAAAATCTTTAGAGGGCCGAAATGTGCTTGACAGCGTTGATTTCAGACGCTGCCATCCCGAGGCATCGGGACGGAAAAGCACCGGGCATGCTGTCAGGCCTTTAGGCCTTTATTCGACAATTGAGTGATGAGACAATACTATTAACATCCCTGCTTCAAGCCGTAATTCTGAAAGATCCGGGTTCATCAGAATTTTCATCTGTTGAGTAGCGGTCGGCGATACCGGGCTGGCCGGCTAATACTTTATCAAACAGAAACCGAAGTGCCGATTTTGCCTGTAACAGATCTTCGTATGAGAATCCCTCTTCTTTCAGCCGGGATACGAAAAAATCGATCTGCCAGCGGCGTAATTGGGAAGAATGTGCAATTGAAAGCTCATCCAGAAACCGATTGAGCCACCTGAGTGTGGAAACCTCGGTACTGTAAGGTGCATTCTTTTTTCGAAATGCGATTCTGTAATTGGACTGAATAAGTGTTCGTTTCATGATTTTCCTTTTTTACTTGTATGGAACATGAAACCGGGAATCCTTACAGTTTTTTTTTATTCTTCCGGAAAAATTCTGATCAGGTGCCCATTCTCTTCATCAGTCAGCAGGTAAAGGAAGCCATCCGGGCCTTGCTTCACATCTCTGACACGATAACCGATTGTGAGCTTCTCTTCACCAACCACCTCTTCTCCGTCAAGGATAATCCGGCGAATCTGTTCTCCTACTAATCCGCCGCTGAACAGGTTACCCTGCCATTCCGGAAAGTGTTCTCCGTAGTAAAATGTTAAGCCGCTTGGAGCTTGTGCAGGAGTCCATACCACTCTTGGGTCAACCATGCCCGGGCGCGTGGTTTCACTTGAAATTCTGGTAAAGTGATATTCGCGGCTGTAGGTTACTTCAGGCCATCCATAATTTTCACCCTCTTTCAGCAAATTAAGTTCATCTCCCCCTCTTGAACCGTGTTCATTTGCCCAGATATTTCCGGTTTCCGGATCAAGTGCCATTCCCTGGATATTTCTGTGGCCAATAGACCATAGTTCGGGAACGGAATGTTCTCCCGGGAATAGTGATACTTCACGTGCAGGCTCACCTTCATCCGTTAGATGAAGAATTGATCCAAGATGAGTTTCGGTATTCTGTGCCTGCTCCCTGATCCAGTTACCATCATCAAAGCGGATATAATTACCCCCGTCACCAATCGATACCAGGAAAGAGCCATCGGGCAGCCACAACATTCTGGAGCCGAAATGCTGATTACCTGATTTTACAGCATTCACTTCAAACACAACCTCAAAATTATTCAGCGAACTGCCATCAAACTCACCACGGCCTATTGTGGTTCTGTTTTTATCTTCATCTCCGGCTGAGTACGTGATGTAGATTAAGCTATTTTCTTCAAACTCCGGGTGTTTCGTGATATCCAAAAGTCCGCCCTGTCCATCTACATAAATATCGGGCAGGCCATTAACAGGTTCTTCCTGTAGTTCGCCATCTCTAACAATTCGTAATCTTCCGGGACGCTCGGTAATCAAAATCTCGCTATCTGAAATCCATACCATTCCCCATGGATTTTCAAGCCCATCGACTATGACTTCCATATCCCAGCCTTCTGTCTCAGGTACATCTCCCGATAAAGGAACAGGGCCTTCGGGCATAGAGCATGAACTTAAAAAGGTTGCTAACAGAAAGATGGTTGCAAGATATTTAAAAGTTTTCATCATCAGATTATTTGGTTTAAAGTGTCTGAAATTGATTTATAATTTAATTATTTAATTCCGTTTATAGTTGTTAAATCCATTGCAAAAAAAAATTAATTTCATCTGTACCTGCATTTTTAATGAATGCGTGTGTGTATATATTAAATCAAAAATACTCCGATCAAATAATCGCTTATCCATCAAAATGACCCAAATAGAAAAACTCGATTTAGAACTACTTACTATACAAGATTACAATGAATTAAATGAATTAATGCATTTGTGCTATCCAAGGGTTGAAAACCCTGCCTGGACTAAAGAACAGTTAAAAACCCTGATAAAAAATTTCCACGAAGGCCAGGTTGTTTTAAAAGCAGACGGCAAAATAGTAGCCTGTGCATTAGCTATCATCATCGATTATAAACAGTTCGAAGACCAGCATACGTATATCGAAATTACCGCTAATGATACATTTAAAACTCACACCAATGATGGCGATACCCTTTACGGTTTGGACCTGTTTGTGCATCCCGAATTTCGTGGCATGAGAATGGGAAGACGGCTTTATGATTACAGGAAAGAGTTATGCGAGGAGATGAATCTCAGAAGTATAGTATTTGGCGGCAGATTACCCAACTATCATAAATATCATAATGAGCTAACTCCCAAGCAGTATATTCAGAAAGTAAAGAATAAAGAGATTTTTGATCCTGTTCTGAACTTTCAACTGTCGAATGATTTTATCGTGCGCAGGGTCGTCCGTAACTATTTACCTGAAGATGAAGCATCCCAGGAACATGCAGCATTACTGGAGTGGGTCAATATTTACTATGAGAAAGAATCGGACAGTATTCAGGTTCAAAAAACTGTAGTACGGATGGGGCTCGTGCAATGGCAAATGCGTTCTTACAAAGGGTTTGATGATCTTACGGAGCAAATTGAATATTTCGTGGATACCGTATCAGGTTATGAAGCCGATTTTCTCTTATTTCCGGAATATGTTAACGCGCCGCTTATGGCACAGTATAACCACCTTTCTGAACCGGAGGCAATACGAGAGCTTGCAGGCTATACGGATAGATTAAGAGATGTGTTTGCCGAGCTTGCTGTCTCCTACAATATCAACATAATAACGGGGAGTATGCCTGAATTGCGGGATGGACAACTATACAATGTAGGCCATCTTTGCAAACGGAATGGTGAGGTAGAAAAATATGAAAAGATCCATGTAACTCCTGATGAAGTAAAGGCTTGGGGAATGAGCGGAGGTTCTCAAATTAAAACTTTTGAAACGGATGCTGGCAAAATTGGTATCCTGATCTGTTATGATGTTGAGTTCCCGGAATTGAGCCGATTACTCGCCCTTGAAGGTATGGATATTCTGTTTGTACCATTTATGACCGATACACAAAACGGATATTCAAGAGTCAGGAATTGTGCAATGGCACGGGCCATTGAGAATGAATGTTATGTGGCTGTTGCCGGAAGTGTTGG
>SLAU01000088.1 GCA_007126675.1 Balneolaceae bacterium | reverse complement strand
TAAAGTGCCTGTCTGTAAAGTGATTCAGCTTTTTCGGTATCAATTTCGTACAGTCTGTTAATATTGCCCAAAAATATCATGCTTTCAGCAACATCGGGATGATAGATGCCGTGCTGGCTCTCCCGGATTTCGAGGGCCTTTGAGTAGGATTCAATGGCAGCCATCGGTTTAGCCTTGCTGCGATAAATTTGCCCAAGCTTCATCAGGGCGTCTGCAGTAGCAAGATGGTTGTCGCCGTAAAACTCGAGTCTAATATCGAGGGCCTCTTTTCGCAGTTCATACACCCTCTCCATTCCTGCAACCGGCACCCAAAATGCTTTTTTAAGCATTGCCTCAGCCACCTCGGGATGACGCTCTCCAAAAATGTCTTTGATGATTTCGAGAGCCATTTTATGCTTATTCAGTGATTCTTCATACAAATTACTGCGTGCCAGTGCGTAACCATAATCCTGCAGATAATACGCTAGCTCAGTACCCGGCTCGTCAGTGCTACTTTGTTTTATTTCTACTGCTTCAGCGAGAATTTCTGAAGCATCTTCATAGCGGCCAAGACTTGTGTAAACCCTGCCAATAACGCTGAACATATTTGCCTGCAATTCCGGTTGATTATCAAGGCGATTAGCTTCATCGAGGCCTCTTTCAATAAGCTCCCTTGCTGTAATCTGATCCCCGTGCTCTGACCTCGGATCACCTGCTTCAAACATACCCATCACAAAATCAACAACCTGTTCTGATTTTTCCGTTTCTTCCCGTGCCTGTTCAAGTGCTGCCTGAGTTTGCTGTGAATGGTGTGTCACAGAGATTGCATATGCAATGATAAGTACGATTATTGCAGTGACTGATACGGTTCCAGCTTTATGACGCCCAATGAATTTTTTTGAGCGATAGAACTTTGAATCGGAATAAGCGGTAACCGGATGTCCCGCCAAATAATTTTTAATATCGCCTGAAAATTGTTCAGCAGAATTGTATCTGCGTTCAGGCTCCTTGTTTAGCGCCATCAGGGTGATGATGTCAAGATCACCCTTTAGTTGTTTACTCCAGCCGGGTGATTGTTTTTCACCTTTGCTGGGTGGCTGTTCCGCGTTCAGTACGGCGGTGCTTGGTCGTACGGGCTTAGTTTCACATACAATTTGTTCAATCTGGCCGGGGGTTTTATCTCCAAGATTGAAAGGACGCGTACCTGTCAGAAGTTCATACAGAACTAACCCCAATTGGTAAATATCTGAAGCTGTGGTGATCGGCTCACCTCTGATCTGCTCCGGACTTGCATATGTGGGAGTTAAAGGCAGCAAGCCCGGCCTGGTGAGCGGTGTTTCTGTGCTGATTGCAGGCTCATCACCTAAAACTTTTGCGATTCCGAAGTCGAGCAGTTTTACGCGTCCGTCTTTCGTAACAAGAATATTGGTGGGTTTCAGATCGCGATGAACAATCAAATTATTATGGGCATACTGCACCGCAGCGCAGATATCCAGAAAAAGCTCCAGACGTTCTTCAATATTCAGTTTATGCTCCCTGCAGTAGTCGTCGATGGGAGTTCCCTCCACATATTCCATTACGTAAAACGGCTGGCCGTGGCGTGTTAGTCCGCCATCCAGCAGCCGGGCAATGTTATCATGATTCAGAGAGGCAAGAATTTGCCGCTCACTTTTAAAACGCTGTATCTGATCTTCGCCGGCAAATGTATTTCGCAGCAGTTTAATAGCTACCTGTTGTTCAAATTCACCATCAGCCCTTTCAGCCAAAAATACAGTCCCCATTCCGCCATACCCGAGCTGCTTAATAATCCGGTATTTACCAATTACCTCTCCCTTCATGTGATTTCTTGTGGCATCAGATATTGCCGACAAGCGAACATCATTCATTGTTTGATCGAGTGCTCCTTTTTGTTCATGTGCATTTAGCAGGGAGAGAACTTCATTCAGCATCTCGTCGTCACCGCTGCATTCAGCTTTTACAAACCGCAGCCGTTCAGAGCCTTCAAGTTCGAGGGCTTCATTAAAGATTTCCTTTATTTGTTTCCATTTTTTCATAGAATCGGGCATAGCGCAAAGCGCCGGGCGCATAGCGTTTAACGTGTTAGTGATTTTTGGAAGTTTTTAATTTTTCGGCAAAGTTTGTCTAACTCTTCCAATAGTACTTCTTTAGTGTCTTCAGAAACCAGCCTCCTCCTGTTCATTAAAATTAGAATGTTAGCATTCTCAAAAGTTGAATTTCTCGCATGTTCAAGATAATTGGTAAATACCTTTTTCGAAGTTGAACCCGAACCTTCCGCTATATTATTTGACATACTCATTCCCGCTCCTCTCAACTGTTCTGCAAAACGAAACAATTTTTTTCGTTCCAGATCATCGGCTATATCAAAAAGCTGATCCGCTATTTCAATTGCCAGCTCCCAAATCTCGAGATCTTCAAACCTGAATCTTGATCTTCCCATTCTCCTCCTTTTTTAGTTATTGTTTTATATCAGATACTTATTTACATCACAGACCTCCGTTTCGGTTACAAAGTTAATTTTCGCTTTGCGCAGAGCGCGAGGCGCCAGGCATTTCAAGCTCTCTGTTCAGCCATGCTCTTGCCATTTTCCAGTCGCGGCTTACTGTTGGTTCCGAAATTCCCAGTGTTTCTGCAGTCTCTTCAATCGTAAGACCTCCAAAAAATCTGCACTCCACCACTTTAGCCTGACGTTCATCCAGTTCTTCAAGTTTCGAGAGGGCGTGATCAACCGAAATGATATCTTCAAGATTCATTTCAATAGCGACATGGTATTCTCCCAAAGTTACTTTTTCGTTATCGCCTCCCCGCTTCTCAGCCTTCCGTTTCACAGCATAGTTTACCAGTATATTTCTCATCACCCTTGAGGCGATTGCAAAAAAATGACTCCGATTTTGCCAGTCTATCCGGTTAAAATCAACCAGTTTCAGGTAAGCTTCGTGAACCAGTGCAGTGGCGCTGTAAGTATGGTCGGGGCGTTCTCCCATGAGTCGTCCCCTTGCCATTTTGTGCATCTCCTCATACACAAGCGGCATCAGTTCATCGAGTGCATGCATATCTCCGGATGCATGGGCTTGTAACAGAGTTGTTATATCGGATGTTTCCATGGCCATCCTCCTTGTTATTACTGATACCGGCTCTTAACACCGGTCCCGGGATTTCGGATCAACCTTAAAACGAAAAAATGCAGCAGTTATGATAAGGTATACCCGGTTTTTCTGCATTTAAACATGAAGGCCGGTACCGGTTGCCTAATATCAAATTCAGAGTAGCAACATAACGTATTAAACCATTCTCTCAAAGAGGTTTAACAATTTCGGTATGTAAGCCGCAACCATCGGTTGTTAATAAATAATCAAAAATAACTCTAAGAATGAATTCAACGAACATATTTTCAGATATCGGAAGTGAAATCCGTTATTTTCGACAATCTGGTGTTATTTCGATTGCCGGATTAATCGCACTTTTAATTTCGATACCGCTGCTTTTTTCGGCATGTGACCATACCGCTGAGCATGAAGCCGCGCATGAGCATGGAATTGTGGAATTGACAATCACGTGCAACGAAGAAGCACAGGAGGCCTTTACCACAGGCCTTGGGCATTTGCATCATATGATGTATGATCAGGCCCGTCCATACTTTTTTTCAGCCGCCGAGGCTGATGAGAATTGTGCAATGGCCCACTGGGGTATTGCGATGACCAGTTTTCAGCCGCTTTGGGCTCCGACCAGCGATTCGGATATGGAGCTTGGTAAAGCTTCTGTAGAAAGAGCAAAGGCTATAGGTAC
>SLAU01000208.1 GCA_007126675.1 Balneolaceae bacterium | reverse complement strand
CGTGCCTGCAGTCGAGATGACAGTGAAACGGTGGGGAATGGCGCGGCGCGTTAATTACTAAAATAGAACAAAACCAAAAACCGCGCCGCGTTAGCATAAAATTTGCTTGGCGGTGCAGGGAATGAACAATCATAGCTGGGGTTTGATGCGCCGCCCTTAATAACCAATATGAACTCTCTTCCTGAGCCTGTCTGCCTATACACTTATTTGTTTGCATTAACTTTGAATTGTCGACAGGCAGGCGTAGGGAGGAGTGGAGCGACGACCGGAGTCGCGCCAAAGGCGTCCCCATGGGAAAAGACCTCCCTGTTCATAGCTATTCTCAATTTCTAACCCTCCTCCCGAATCCTCTCATAACTCTTTTCAAGATCAATGATCGGGGCGGGATAATCTGTACCGATCTTCACTTCATAGAGAGATTGCTGGTCCGGAGTCATTTGGTGTGGCTCGTGGATGAATTCTTTTGGCAGGTTTTGCAGTTCCGGCAACCAGTGGCGTACATACTCTCCTTTCTTATCGTACTTATCGGCCTGATTCAGAATATTGAAATAACGGTTTCGCGGATCGTGGCCTACCGTTGCATTATACGCCCAGTTTCCCCAGTTGCTGCATACATCATAATCGATCAGTTTTGATTCAAAGTATGCGGCTCCCCATCGCCAGTCGAAATCAAGATTTTGGGCAAGAAAACTGGCTGCATTTTGGCGGCCTCGGTTACTCATGTATCCGGTTTGATTCAGCTCACGCATATTTGCATCAATAAACGGAATACCGGTTTCACCGTTTGCCCACTTTTTGAACAGGTCAGGATCAGTAGATTTATTAAGATCTTTATCCTGAATACCGCCAAGCTTAAAAATTCGGCCCCCATATTTTATTGCAGAATACCGAAAGTAATCCCGCCAGATCAGCTCAAACTTGAGCCAGTATGTTGATACATTTTTGTGGACTTCTTTTTCGTATCGTTCAACTTCATCATACACCGACCTGGCCGAAATACAACCATGAGCAAGCCATGGAGAAAGTTTCGAGGAATAGTCAGCACCCAGCAAGCCGTTTCGGGTAAATTTGTAATTACGCAGGTGATCTCCTTCAAAAAAGTAGGAGTCCAGCCGATTCCAGGCTTCCGTTTCACCTCCTTTAAATTGCAGGACCGATTTTTCATCAATCGGTTTTTCTTCAAGCCCCAGATCCTGAACCGTTGGAATCTCTCCCGGATCGATAGTTAATTCCATGCTTAGCTTCTCAGGCATATCCAGAGGTTTACGAACCTCACTTTTGGCTTCCACCTGTTTTCTGAAATTGGTAAAAACATCCGGAATTGTCAGTAAATCAAAAGGCAGGTCGTCGCGGTGATACAGTGTGTGTCCATAATGGCGGATCAATGAGACTGAAACAGCTTCTTCAACCGTCTCCTCTCTTTTTATCTCTTCACTTGTGGCTTCTGCATGAAAATGAATTGCATCAACATTCAACTCTTTGGCCAGTGCGGGAATCACCTCTTCCGGTTTTCCTGTTCGTACAATCAATTCACTTCCAAGCTCCCTCAGTTTAACACGAAGATCACGCACCGATTCGATTAAAAATTGTGCACGAAATGCATCTGTTTTTGGGAACCCATATTCCATACACGCAAAATGGCGGGGATCAAAACAATAAATACCTGAAACAGATCCGTTTTTAGCGGCTTCATATAACGGCAAATGATCATCCGTTCTAAGATCGTTCCTGAACCAGACAAGGTTTTTCATTTTTTCCTTTTCTAAATGCCTGTTTCATCCCGATCATTCCGCCAAAAATCGGTTCACATAAAAAAAGCCATGCCCGGAAAAGCACGGCTTTATAAATTTAATCAGGCTTCTGCTTACTGATTCTTGTAAACTTTCCCCTCTTTCATCACAAAGCGGACTTCCTTCATCACCTCTATTGCTTCAAGCGGATTTCCTTCAACAGCAATGATATCAGCTGATTTGCCTGCTTCAATTGATCCGATTTCATCCTGGAGGCCTAGCACTTCTGCAGCAACAGTTGTGGCACTTTGCAAAGCTTCGGCTGGTGGCATTCCGGCTTCAACCATATAAATAAATTCGCCAGCATTATCACCATGATAGAAGACCCCGGCATCGGTACCGAATGCAATTTTCACCCCATAACGATACGCCCTTCCAAAAGTGTCCTGGATTAACGGGCCAATTTCACGCGCTTTCGGAACAACCAGCGGCGGATAATAACCTTCTACTTCAGCCATTTCGGCTACAAACTTTCCGGCCGAGATGGTTGGCACATAATAGGTACCTCTTTCTACCATCGCCTGCATTACTTCCTCGTCCATGTAGGTACCATGATCGATGGTATGAACCCCGGCCAGTACAGCGCGTAACATCCCCTCTTTGCCATGTGCATGCGCGGCAACATGCATACCATAATCGGTAGCAATTTCTACAATTGCCTCAAGTTCATCGGCTGTGAACTGGGGATTCTCGCCCGATCTTGCCACGCTTAAAACTCCGCCGGTAGCGGTTATTTTTATGTGATCTGCTCCAATTTTGTAATTATGGCGAACTGCTTTACGGGCATCTGCCACGCCATTCACAACTCCCTGGTCTGGACCCGGATCGCCCATCAGGTCACGCCGGTAGTGATTAGTGCCATCACCATGCCCGCCTGTAGTAGAAATACTGCGACCAACGGTGATGATTCTTGGACCGGCAGTTAAACCCTGCGCAATGGCATCACGCAATGCAAGGTTCACCCCGCTGCCTCCAAGGTCCCGAACTGTTGTAAATCCGGCCATTAGTGTAGATTCTGCGTGTGCCGAAGAGCGAAAAGCGATATCCTCCGGGTTTAGCGTAAATCTCTCGAGCTGCCTGTTAGGGTTCGTTTCACCTTCAAGGTGTACGTGCAAGTCAATCAACCCTGGCAGCACTGTATGATTTCGCAAATCGATCACATTAGCATTATCAGCAGGTCTGGCATACCCGTCTTCTACAGAAATAATGGTTCCCTTTTCTATTGTTATCGTTACTTCATGCTTCAGTTCAGCAGTGTTTCCATCGAAGAGGGCGCCGGCATGTATTACAGTGTGCTGAGCAAAAAGTCCGGCCGCACTAATCAGGGTGATTGTAATAGTCAGAAAAAAATATTTCATAAAGAGCTGTTTAAAATTAAAATTAGATAATGAATATAGCAGAGATTTTCAGAAATGAAACATAGGCGATACAAAAAAACAAGCAACAGTTCTCCTTTCTGTACAGTAGTTATCATTGGCTGATGATCTCTGAGTCTTAATTCATTTCTGAACCTGATAATTGTCCTTTTTAAAGCTATATCGATTTTTCTTCAGGAAGCCGAAACTTTAAAAGGTGCATTAAGTAATAAATGGATATGACCTGAATTTAAGCTCACATAAATCAATTGCCCACAAATACATGTATCTCCCTAAAAAATTACGCATTGATCTCGGCCTTTTAGTACTGCGAATCGGAATTGGAGTCATTTTTATCGGTCACGGGTACCCCAAACTTGCCGGCGGAACTGAAAGGTGGGAAGAAGTTGGCAGTGCAATGTCCAATCTCGGAATTGATTCATATCATATTGTATTCGGATTTCTGGCTGCAGTAACCGAACTATTCGGAGGACTGTTTTTAATTTTTGGGCTTTACACCATTCCTGTTCTATTCCCTCTTATTATTACAATGGCAGTTGCAGTCATCACTCAGGTTTCACAGGATGCGGGCTATCCTGCTATTACATATCCGATTACGATGATCGTAATTTTTATAGCTATTTACTTTACGGGCCCCGGAAAGTATAGTCTCGATAATCGTTTCTCAAAGCTAAAAAGAAGACGCCGCCGGCTGTAATATTACCGGTCTGTTTTCAGCCACATTTTCCCTGCAATTCCACTTCTTTTGGGTATATAATTTCTTATACTTATTAATGGAAATTCTGATTGAAGTTCTTATTTATCTCTGAGAGAGGCCTTCCGCATACTATCAAACATCAATGTGCTTGTAAATCATTATTTATCAATTTCTTAAATTATGTATTGCTTGATTAGTCTCATTATATTTGTTAAGCTTGATGGAATTATTGCGAGCTCAACCTGCTTGTATTCATGATACTTACATATAGCGACTCAAAATCAATAATTAAAAACTTAACTTATCTATGAAGAAACTATACGCATTTATTCAGGTATTTATCATAGTATTTATATTTTTCACGCTCAGCGGATTCGATTCATTAAGCTTTGCTCAATCCGATGATGAAGATGAAAGCTCACTTCATGTTGGTGGTGCTGTTCGGTATAATTTGATATTAGAAAGCTACGAATCGGATATTGATGGGAATAGCGGAGATTTTACCTGGGACACCTGGCGAATTAACGCTGTATACGATAATCCGGGCGGGATCGGCTTAAATTTTGAATATCGATTTTACCCCACTTTCGACACTCATTTTATTAAACAAGGATGGTTGGAATACGATCTATCCGATGAATGGCAAACACAGCTTGGTGTTACCCAAGTACCTTTTGGAAATATTCAATACAATTCCAACAACTGGTGGTTCCAGCTTCCTTATTATGTGGGTCTTGAAGATGATCACAATATGGGTATAAAGTTTACCAACACCACAGATAGTTACCAGTTAGATCTTGCCTATTTCTTTTCGCAAGAACCGTTTGGCCCTCCGGGTATGGCAGGCACCTACTCCTATAATGTGAATCCGAGTGAAACAATATTAGGCACTCAGGCGAACCTGGTTGAGAGAAATCAATTTAATATCCGCGGAGCCTTAAATGTAGGATCATCCAGCGAGATTGGCGCTTCTTTCGAAGTTGGCCGTCTCTACAATCAAGTAACGGACGAATCTGATGGAAGATTTGCAGGTGCTGTTCATGGAGAGTTCAACCTGGGAAGTTTAAATTTAAAACCGCAGGTATTGTACTACAACATGGATGCCCATGATGACCAGGGAAATGAACTTGAGGCTGTTGGAATGGGTGCTTATGGTGTCTCCGCAGATTTTTATCAGGTTGCCACAGAAGCCGTAATACTATCTCTCGGAATTGCAAAATCAGTAGATGTTGATTTCGGACCCATTACGAATCTTACCTTCTATAACGATTTTAGTTATATGGAAAAACTCGTTGGTGAAGATTTCACCGGTGACGACAATTTCGAAGCAACTATTCATAACATAACCGGATTCTTAATCACTGCCGGACCTGTATTCACTTATGTTGATATTGCTCAAGGTGTAAATCAACCCTGGCTTACAGACAACTTTGGTGTGGGTTTAGGCCCCGGCCATGAGGATCTGGGAATAGGCGAATCGGAATACAACATTCGCTTCAACATTAATTTTGGATTTTACTTCTGATTAAAACAGATAAAAATTTTAATATAAAACCAAAAAAATTATGGCTTTACGCGGAGAAGATGACAATCCCGAGTCAAAAAAAAGAGGAAAAAAATGGTTTGATATTCACGGGCCTGTTTTTTGGCCGTCCGTGATTCTAATTACAATTTTGATTGTAGGTACAATACTTGCCGGAGATGCAGCTGAGGAAGTGTTTAACGCAGCAAGGGTTGGCATTACAGGCTGGGCCAGTTGGTTGTTTGTAGCCGGTGTAAATATTTTTATCGTCTTTTGTCTTTATTTTGCATTCAGCAGGTTTGGGAGCATCCGGCTTGGTGGAAATGAGGCAAAACCGGAATTCAGCAATATGGCGTGGTTTGCTATGCTTTTCAGTGCCGGAATGGGAATCGGGCTGATGTTTTTTGCTGTTGCCGAACCGATGTGGCATCTGCTTTATCCGCCGCATGCTGAAGCAGGCTCAGTAGAATCTGTAAGAGATGCTATGGGTGTAACATTTCTCCACTGGGGATTACATCCATGGGCTATATATGGCGTTGTAGGCCTTGCTCTTGCATTTTTTGCTTTTAACCGAAAACTGCCGCTTTCATTTCGCTCAGTTTTCTATCCGCTTCTTGGTGACAGAATTAACGGCTGGATGGGAGATGTAATCGATATACTTGCCGTATTAGCCACCTTATTTGGCTTAGCTACTTCACTGGGTATCGGTGCACAACAGG
The DNA here is from genome assembly GCA_007126675.1 of Balneolaceae bacterium. Lineage (GTDB taxonomy): Bacteria > Bacteroidota > Rhodothermia > Balneolales > Balneolaceae > SLAU01. The sequence continues at coordinate 7,507 of SLAU01000208.1, read as the reverse complement.
CCGGTGCTGGAATGGAATTTGTATTTGGGTTTGAAAATACAACCAACCTGCAGGTTATAATCATCGCAGTTGTTACACTTGTAGCTGTTGGGTCTGTTGTGTTAGGCATTCACAAAGGAGTTAAAGTCCTTAGTAAGTTTAATATTCAGTTAGCCGGATTATTCCTGTTTTTCATACTTGTTTTCGGCCCGACTCTGTTTATACTCGGCACGTTTGTACAAAGTACTGGACATTACTTACAAAACTTTGCCGAATACGCATTTTGGACAGAAACCTTTAGTGAAGGCAGCTTTATGACCGATTGGACCGTATTCTACTGGGCATGGTGGATTTCGTGGTCGCCGTACGTAGGTATGTTTATCGCACGGATTTCAAGAGGCCGAACCGTTAAAGAGTTCATACTGGGTGTGTTGATTGTACCAACCGTTGTAACATTCCTTTGGATGAGCGGATTTGGCGGAAGTGCACTATTCCTTGAGACAGAAGGATTGGCTTCGATAGCTGAAGCTGTTGAAGCAGATCAAACTACTTCACTATTTGTTCTTTTGAATGAATTCCCGTTTGGAATAGTCACATCATTTCTGGCTGTTATTTTAGTGCTCAGCTTCTTTGTAACCTCTTCAGATTCAGGCTCGCTGGTAATTGACGGATTGACAAGCGGTGGCAAGATTGATTCACCGGTTGGTCAGCGTGTATTCTGGGCAAGCACTGAAGGTCTTGTTGCTGCTGTACTTTTGATCGGCGGAGGCCTTGGTGCTCTGCAAGCAGGTGCTATTAGTACAGGCTTTCCGTTTGTGATCATATTGCTGATTATGTGCTATAGTCTGCAACGGGGATTAAGCCGTGAGTACAAAGACAACCTGATGAAGGAAAAAGATGAAGAACGGGAGTCGTATCGTGATCTCGTTTCAAAAACAATTAAAAAACAAAAATAACTGGTCAAGGAGCTATCTATGGAACGATATGAAAACTGGTTTGTATGCCTCGATCTCTCCAATATGGATGATATACTGGTCGGGTATTCAAATTTTCTGACAACAGAATTAAAACCGAAAAAAATCACATTTCTTCATGTCATAAAGTCTCAGAAAGTGGCTAAAGAAATGATCGATCTGTTTCCTGAAATCAAAAATCAGGAAGATGTGGAAAGTGCTATCAGAAAGGAGCTGAAAGAAAAAATTGACAGCTTTTTCACCAACAAAAAGGTTGAGACCGAACTGTTAATTAAAAACGGCCGGCCAACTGATGTGATCATCGAAACCGTTAAGGAGTTGAAGCCGGATTTAACCCTGATGGGTAAAAAATCCGGGTATATCGGCAGAGGAGTGATACCGAGACGTATCATGAAATATATCCCCTCTTCGATCCTTTTTGTGCCGGAAACCAGCCGTTACCAGCTTAAGAAAGTGATCGTACCGGTTGACTTTTCAGATCAATCAGCAAAAGCAGTTCAAATAGCCAGAGAACTTGCCGAAGACAAAGGCGGTGCTGTAACAGCTCAGCACATCTACAATTATCCGCCGCGATTCTTCCCATACATTGTTCCTGAAGAGGAGGATGAGAAAAAAATGGATGATTACCTGAAAGGAAAAAGGGATGAGTTCATTGAAAAGCACTCGATACCTGATGAAGTGGAGTTTGTTTTTTCTCTGAATACCGAAGGATCAAAAATGGATCAGCTTTATGACCAGATTGTACATGATCAGGCTGATATGATTGTGGCAGCTTCAAAATCGGATAAAAAAATCACCAGTATAATGCGTGAGGATTTTACCGACCAGATGGCCTACTACCGCTTCGGTGTTCCGCTGCTGATCATAAAAGACAAGGAGAAACACCAAAAGTTCTTGAAGTCACTTTTTGGCAAGTAACCAAACACTCACATACACAAACTTAAAACCCGGACCTGGTGTCCGGGTTTTTTTATTTAGTGTGAGTGTTATAGAGTGATACAACCTTGAAAAGCCGTAATCCAGATTGGAGACAAAATTTTTAAATGCAAATTTAAATACGTCATCCCGGACGCAGCGTTAGCGGAGATCCGGGATCTCCTGCCTTTCATATTGTTTGGAGATGCCGGGCTTACATTACCCATATAATATGTATTGGCAGGCTTTAACTAATTGTTATCCATGCCGTTATTACATTCGTTCATCCCGATGATTCGGGACGAACCATGCCAAAGGCACTCCTATGGAGAAAGATCAAGACGGTGAATTTCTTAGCGGCGGTCGTTGCCGATCTGCTGCATAATTTCGCTTCGCGCCTGTCTGCACCGAGGCAGGTTCAAAAAATGAGCAATGGTCCATCAAGTCAAGAGTTAGTTTTTATAACCTGAGCCGGTATGAAATTCTGCTTTCGCAGATCTGCAGACTCCCTCAATCCGCCAATAAATTCGAGGTCCTATAAAATCAGTTTAAATATTTTCAGCCTTTTATAAATTGTATGGGTAATGTCAGCGGATCGGGATCCGGGATGACGAATTTAATAATCAATGTCTTGAGGCTGTCAAAAAGTAAATCAACTTATGAACCAGCTTAAATAATTTAGACATTTAATCCCTCTCTATTTTTTAGAGAGGGATGATAGGGTGAGTCAGAAAAATAAATCTAAATTATTTAAGCGAAATACGATGAACTATACCTTTTTGAAAAGACTCATAAACATCACTCCAACCACCTGCCCTATTCCTCCCTTAAAACAAACTCTTTCAATATCCAGTTGTGAGGATCAACCTCCACTTCTAACTCATCAGATACTTCAAAAGCTACCCTGTTATTCTCCGGCACTAAAGAATGCAGTTCATCGTCAATTCTGACTTCTATAGGCATGGGGAATGAATAACCTTCCGGGACTATCCATTGCAAGCTCACAATTCCCTGCACTCTTGAGGCGCGAAGTTCGGGAAGTTTGGGCTGTCGCAGATAAATTTCGAATAACCACTCTAAATCCAGCCCTGAAATTTCTTCCGCAAGGTGCATCAGATCATCCGTTGTGGCAAACCTGACCGGGCTTCCGTCAGTTTTAGATTCCAGTTCAGGATCAGGATATGCAAACCTGCGCAATACTTTGAAGAAATTTTCATCCCCAAGATAGTACCTGAGCGTATGCATGAACCAGGCTCCTTTGTAATACACATCTCCCCCGCGGTCGCCACCGGTTATATCAAGAGTTGACATATGCTCCCGGGGTGCAACTTCACTTTCTGAAACAATACGCGATCTCAGAAAATCCATCATATCGAGATATGCATCTTTGCCGCCCAGGTGTTCGGCGTACAGCGGCTGCATATAGGTGCCGATTCCCTCGTGAATCCAGAAATCACGCCAGTCCCAGGCCGTTACCATATTACCCCACCATTCGTGTGCAAGTTCATGCTGATGCAGATCATCAAAACCGGCATTACGGTTAAACAAATTATCATTTTCGAAATTGGCGCCGTAAGCGATCAGCGTTTGATGTTCCATACCCAGATACGGTGCATGTGCCACTCCATATTTATCTGCCCTGAACGGATAAGGCCCTAAAATCTCTTCCAGAAATTTCATTTGTTCGGCAAATTGCGGAAACAGCCATTCTCCCTTTTCTCGATACTCGGGCAACACCCAAAATATGATATCCATCTCATCGCCGGCTGTACTGGTGTAGGTATCCTCAATAATTTCATAAGGAGCTGCATTCAGCGTAATGTTGTAATTATTAATCGGCGTTGATACGAACCAGTGCCATGTTTTCCATCCATCACCGTGATCTGTCTCCCCGCGTGAGCGCCCGTTTGAGGCAACCACAAGATGATCCGGCATTGTCAGATTTATCGAAGTGGAATCAGCTTTATCGGAGGGATGATCTTTATTGGGCCACCAGATCCACGCTCCATTCGCTTGTGTAGCAACACCTACCCAGGACTCTCCAGACGGCGTGCGATCCCAAACCATGCCGCCATCCCACGGCGGATTTACCGCTACCCTTGGCTTGCCGGCATACGAAATCTTAACCGCTTCATACGTATCGGACTGAAGGGTTTCAGGAAAATAAACCATCAGCTTTTTACTGCCGCTTTCATGAGTGAAATTAAGTGACTTATCCCGATCCCCGTCTAAACGTTTTATTGAGTGAACAGTAAGCCGCGGATCAAGGGCAAGCTCAATAACGTTTGTGGGATGAACCACTTTGAAATGCACACTTACCGCACCTGAAACAGTGCTGTCGGCCGGATTAACTTTCAGGTCAAGATCATAATGATGAACATTAAAAGCAGCCTGCTCCTGGCTCATCACTCCGCCCGATTCGTACACCACCGTATTTTGGGCAACAGATAGTTCCACTGTAATCACAAACATCAGAAGAGAAATAAAAAAACCTTTATGCATGATTCTGTTTTCTTTGATTAGAGGAATCGGAAAATAGAAAAAGTTCTTTGATGATTTGAATGAATATTTTGAAAATGAAGTAAAAGAGCAGAATTTATTTTTTTGGCAAAATCAGAAAGTCCCCTCTTGAGAGGGGATTTAGGGGTGTGTTAGCATGTCGGATTTGCAGGGTGTTTTTCACTATAAATTAGCATCTACACTCACATTTATCATTTCAAACCCAATTTCTTACTCTGCTCCAACACTGAAATTTCAATAACTCGTAAAACATTATCCAAATCATTGAATATCTCTTCATCCCAAAAACGTATAAGTCTGACACCAAGGTTTTTTAATTTTTCCTGTTTTCTTTTGTCCCTGAGCTCACTTATATCGAGCAGGTGTGAATATCCATCTAATTCGATTCCCAGGTATAACTCTGAGCAAAAAAAATCGATGATATAGTTGTCTACTGGGCGTTGCCTGTGAAAATCGAAGCCATGAATTTGTTTTCCTTTTAGATATTTCCAGAGTATAATTTCACTTATAGTACTGTTATTTCGAAGCCATCTTGCGCGTTCTTTTAATTTTGGATTATATGGGATAATTGGACGTTTCATATGTAGTTATATGGAACACTTCAGTTGAATTCCTTACACAAGCTTTTATTAAAAATTTTACACACCCCTAAATCCCCTCTCAAGAGGGGACTTTTTTGTTTCTCAATTGTTATTCCAAAAAGATGCCTATAGACTAAATCAGGGATTAACACTCCTCTCACGACTCAAGACTCAAATCTCACCCCTCAAGACTCAAATCTCACGACTTCCCTTACTATCTTTCCTCAATCAACCGTATCTTTGCGCTGAATAAAATTCAAAGAATCATAATCACCTGAAAAATAATGGCTCAGCCAAAGTTTACAACCCACCACGGAATGGTGGATATCCTGCCTGATGACGTCAGAAAATGGCAATATCTTGAAAAATTAATTCATGAAGAGGCTGAAAAGTTTAACTTCGAAGAGATCCGTACGCCGATCATGGAGCAGACGGAATTGATTGTACGGGGTTTGGGACAGCTGACTGACATCGTATCAAAAGAGATCTTTTCATTCAGCCGCGGAGATGACAACTATGTGCTTCGTCCAGAGTTAACCGCGCCGGTTGTACGGGCATATGTAGAAAATCACCTTGATCAGCGGGGCGGATCACAAAAACTTTATTACATCGGGCCGATGTTCCGTGCGGAGCGTCCCCAGAAAGGGCGGCAGCGGCAGTTCCATCAGTTTGGTGTTGAGGTAATCGGGAGTGATGATGCTGTGGCTGATGTTGAAGTGATCGCCTTTATGATTCATATCTACAACAAAATCGGCATCAAAAATACCACACTTAAACTGAACTCGATTGGTGATCCTGATAGCCGTGAGAAATATAAAGAAGCACTCAAAGAGTATCTGAAGCCCAATTATGAGAAGCTTAGTGATCTGTCCAAAAAGCGGTTCGAAAAAAATCCGCTCCGGATTCTGGATTCAAAAGAAGAGGAAGACCAGCCGTTTATTGAAAACGCACCCGTGATTACGGATTATCTGAATGAAGACTCCTTAAATCACTTTAAAAAAGTAAAAGAGTATTTGTCAGACCTGGGGATTGACTTCGAAGGAGATCCGTATTTGGTACGCGGAATGGATTACTACACACAAACCGCCTTTGAACTGATCAGCCCCGACCTTGGTGCACAGGATGCACTTGCAGGAGGCGGCCGGTACGACCTGCTTGTGGAAGAAATAGGTGGCCAGCCAACACCTGCCGTTGGTTTTGCAGCGGGAATGGAGCGATTGTTTATCGCATGTGAAGAGCTTGGAATAAAGCTGGGATCAGAGAAAAAAGTGGATGCTTATATCGTAACCCTCGGCGATAAAGCCCGCAAGTGGGGGTTACAGACACTGCCCAAACTTCGCGAAGCAGGTATTTCTGCCACCATGGATTACATGGGGCGCTCCATGAAAGCACAAATGAAAGATGCCAACCGTGAAAACGCTCAATATGCAATCATAGTGGGAGAAAATGAATTAGATGAGGGTAAATTCACCCTTCGTAATATGAAGGAAAGTGAAGAAGAGTCACTTTCATTTGAAAAGATTGTAAACAAACTTACAAGCCAACATCTTCAGCAGTAAACAAATTAAAATCACACCTATCAGCCAAAAACTCCCGATTTACACAAACACTATTTATCAAATCCTTGATATCTGTCTGCTCATTTATTGCTGCCGAATCAAAGTTTGTATGCTATTGCTACTTACTTATTTTTATAGCTTTGTTTAATAAACAGCTCACTAAACAGAAGAATTACCGGGGCAGGACTCTCAAAATCTGAAATACATGAAAGAAGAACACGTATTAGAACGCGGACTTGGCCTGCTCTCAATTATTGCAATTAGCATGGGGGCGATGATTGGCAGTGGTATTTTTATTCTGCCCGGCCTTGCGATGGCTGAGGCAGGCCCGGCTGTAATTCTTGCATTTATTATAGCCGGTTTACTCGTATTCCCGGCAGCAATTAGTATTGCTGAGCTTGGTACTGCTATGCCGGAAGCCGGAGGTGATTATGTTTTTATAGAGCGCGGTTTAGGGCCGGGTGCAGGTACCATTGCGGGACTGGGAACCTGGCTGATGCTTATGTTTAAGGGCGCTCTGGCCCTGGTTGGCGGTATGTTTTACCTTTCCGCCGTTATGACACTTCCAAGCGTTGAAGCTGTGGCTTTAGTAATCGGGACCATCCTGATTGTTGTGAATATAGTCGGGGTAAAACAAACCGGCGGATTGCAAATAGTAATGGTAGTTGTTATGGTAATTATCCTTGGCCTGTTTGTTTCGTTCAGTATGCTGAGGGTTGAAAGTGCAAACTTCCAACCCTTTTTTGACGGCGGAATGAGCGGATTAATCGGCGCCACTGTAATGGTGTTGATATCATATGGAGGGGTAACAAAAGTTGCGGCTGTAGCAGAGGAGATCGATAATCCCGGACGCAACTTGCCGCTTGGCCTGCTTCTTTCGCTTATAGTCACAACCGTTTTGTATGCACTTATTGTTTATGTGCTTGTAGGTCTTGTTGATGGTGAAACTCTGGCCGGCTCTAACATACCAATGGTAGAT
>SLAU01000194.1 GCA_007126675.1 Balneolaceae bacterium | reverse complement strand
TTGGGTGTCAGCGCTCTGAATACAGTAGTTGAGCCATCACTCAGAACCGCATCAATTTCGAGCACATGCTCGCGGGTTGTTTTATGTTTGATGGAAAATGCCCCGCACGAGTTATTACCGATCATGCCGCCCAGCATACATCTGTTTGTGGTTGCGGTATCGGGGCCGAATTGCAATCCGAATTTTGCGGCTTCCCTGTTCAGCGTATCCCTGATAACACCGGGCTGAACTCGGGCATATCTTTTATCCGGGTTCAGCTCAGTAATCTCTGTCATATATCTGGATACGTCCATGATCACACCGCCGCCTGTTGTCTGGCCTGCCAGGCTGGTTCCTGCGCTGCGTGCTGTAATTGTAAAGCCTTCTTCGGCAGATCTTAGTACCACTTCACGAATATCTTCAGGAGATTTTGGGAATGATACGCCTTCGGGCATTTCCTGGTATAATGAAGCATCGGTAGCGTAGAGCCGGCGGGTAAGGGTATCGGTTTTAATCTCAGGCAAATCTAAAAAATTGGGTTCTGTTCCGGGGGAAGTTCTAAATTTATCGAAACAAGATCATAAATAATTTCGTATTCAACGAATACTAAATAAACCAAATTAAGAAAGAATGAAAAAATCGATATTGATCCTTTCCATTGCAATACTTCATGTATTGTCACTGCATCTGCATAATGCAGCAGCGCAGGTTCAAGTTGATACCGATAAAATGGATCTCTACTTCAATACACTATTTGAGAATAACCGGTTTATAGGTTCAGTAACTATTTTGAGTGGTGATGAGGTGGTATTTAATAAAGCATACGGTAAAGCAGATGAATCAGGAGTGCCGGTCTCGCCTGAGTCGATATACAGAATTGGTTCAATCGCAAAAACGTACACAGCCGTAATGATTATGCAATTGATTGAACAAGGAGAAATAACTTTGGATACCCGGCTTGCTGAATTTTTCCCAGAATTGCCGAACGCCGATAAGATTACCATTGAGCAGCTTTTGAGGCATAAGTCAGGGTTGTACAATTTTACGAATCTTCCGGAGTACATGGAGTATTACACTGAGCCCAAAACGAGAGAAGAACTGATTGAAATTTTCATTGAAGCAGGAACTTCATTTGATGCCGGAGAAGGTACCGAATACAGTAATACAGCTTTTGTAACACTCGGTTTTATCATAGAAGATGTAACCGGAAAGCCTTTTGCAGAAGCATTTGAAGGGATGATAGCAGAACCCCTGGGGCTGAAACGTACCTATGTTGGTGACGGAATTGACACGTCAACCGGAGAGGTCGAGTCATTTAAGTACACAGAAGGTAACTGGCAGCTTCAGCCTCAAACCGACATGAGTATACCGGGTGCGGCAGGGGCAGTTGTGGCAAACTCCTATGAGACAGCATATTTTTTCAGAGCTTTGTTTGATGGAAAACTGCTTTCAAATGAATCACTTGCAAAAATGCAGACATTCGACGGGCCTTTTGGATTGGGCTTGATTCAATTTCCGTTCAATGAAAAAACAGCTTATGGCCACAATGGAGGTATCGACGGTTTTCTATCAACTGCAGCTATTTTTACCGATCAGGACATCACATTTTCAGTGCTCGCTAACGGAGTAAACTATAATTTCAACAATATTCTGGTCGGTTTATTAAGCATAACATTCGGGGAGGAATTTGAAATTCCGGAATTTGTAGACCGTGAACCGATCACACTTTCCGGGGAAGAACTGAAATTATACTCGGGAACTTATTCATCCCCTCAGTTTCCTTTAGACATTACAGTGTTTCACGAAGATGGAAAACTTAAAGCACAGGCAACCGGCCAGGGGGCTTTTGAGCTTACCATACTGGATCATCAAACCATGACAGTTGAAGCGGCAGGCATCGAAATGGTTTTTGAAGAAAAAGAGGACGGACGATATAAAGCGTTTAACTTTTCGCAGGGAGGCCTTTCGCTCAGGTTTAGACTTGAAGAGGAGTAATAAATAAGAGAATCACAACTTTTCTATCACCCTGAAACTCTCCGGCCCGTATTGGAATAACAGGTCCAGCAGACAGCAATCCGGTTCAAAACCTTCAAAATGCTGGCGGTATTCGGGGTGATTGAAATTAAGTTCGCTTTTATTCTTACCCTGACGCATATAGTGGCGGGAATCATGCTCCTGGTAATAGATTTTTGCGCCAAGGTTTTGAGCAAGCCTGTCGGGATCAGAATCATAGAGCTTCATAGTAGTCGATAGCACTTCCTCCGGTAGATCTTCGAGCTCCAGATATCTGAATATTCGTTTTCTTAAGTAAAGGTTAAACTCAATCAGATATTCATATTCTGAAGCTTTTTCAAAATCAGCCCGGATTTCAGGTTCATAAAAATCGTAGTAAACACTGTTTCTGTAATTGTATTCAAAAGCATTTAAAACAGGTTTGATCCAGTCCCCAGAGTGATCGATTTTTACTTCACGGACAGGTTTGTCTCTGTCTTCGGTTACAACCGGAACATTTATATACTGCCAGTTTTCGGGTGTGCGCAGTTTGGCGCGGTGTGTTCTGCCTTTACGCGACCAGGGCTCTGAATCCTGAAGTACCACAAGGTCACAATTTTTGATCACAGCTAAATCATGTAAATCAGGTATCAGAACAGGCTGTAGAAGCGCAAGTTTCATGATTCAGAACTCAGGAATCGGAGCTAACTTCTACTTTAACTTCCGGATCTTCCCCATAGAATTTCAGAATAAAGTAGAGTATCACAAAACCAACAATCAGTCCCCAGATTGGGTGGATCCAGTCAAAGGCTGCAGGAATCTCTCCTACAATCAATGCAACTACTGCAACTACGAGTGCATATGGCAGCTGTGTGCGAACATGATCAATCAAATCACAGGCAGATGACATAGAGCTTAAAACCGTGGTATCGGAAATCGGAGAGCAGTGATCGCCAAATACAGCACCGGCCATTACAGAGCTGACGGAACCGAGCAGGATTCCATAGTTTTCGCCTCCGGCAAACCCAACTCCGGCGCCCATAGCTACAGCAAGCGGTATTACAACGGGAAATAAAATTGCCATTGTTCCCCACGAAGTTCCGGTAGAAAATGCTGTTACAGCTGCAATAAAAAATACCAGTCCCGGCAGCAGAGCGAGCGGGAGATTGTCTTCGAAAAGTGAAGCAAGGTACGTTCCGGTTCCCACTTCGTACGTTACGCCGCCCAAACCCCAGGCAAGAATCAAAATAATTACCGCCATCAGCATAGACTGCATACCACCAATCCATGATTCAAGCGCTTCGGTAAGAGTTAGTATTCTTTGAAAAACAACCAGGCCAATGGCAACTGCGCAGCCTGTAAATGATGCCCAAAGAAGCGCTGCAAATGGATCGGCACCACCGATTATGTTAGCGATGCCACCTTCGCCCGGTGCAAGTGCAGATGCTCCGGTAGTATAAAGCCCGTACAGTGCAACAACAATAACAGATATAACGGGAACAGCTGAATTGTACCATCGTTTTGGTTTTCCTTCGATTGGCTGAAGGGTTTCGAGGCTTGTATCGGTTGCCGGCATAGATCCGGGCCTGATGACACCGCCGCCTGAATAAGCTCTTCGCTCGGCCGTTAGCATCGGGCCAAATTCTTTCTTCATGAGAATGGTCATCAGCACAAATATCAAAGCCAGAATAGGGTAGAACAGATATGGCATTGAATGCAGGAAAATAGTGAATGCATTATCGGCACCGGCCATTAACTGGGCTGATAATTCCGGGTCGGCAGTTTGCTCGGCAAGTGTAGCAAGGGAGTTTTGGATTTGTGTTATTTCAAAACC
>SLAU01000073.1 GCA_007126675.1 Balneolaceae bacterium | reverse complement strand
GGCCTAAAGGGGCAGTCAGAGACTGCCCCTCCCGGCCTTTTTTTACGCTTGTTTCTGTCATGTCGAGTGGAGTTCCGATGCTTTTTACGGAACGTAGTCGAGACATCTCCCAGCCATGAAACACACTAAACAGATACCGACATTCTTTTGTCCCTCACGGGGCTTTCATATTAAATCTTTAAGAATCGAACTCAGGTATTAAGCTTATTTATTGAATATTTGAGCCAAACCAACTCTCAGAGGATCATCCCCCTCGTCACGCCTGAGGCGTAACTCTCCCCCTTCAAAGGGGGACTATTAAAGCAGTAATACCAAATCAATATTGTTGCTTCGGGTTGGTTCACATATCTTTGCCGGTAGTTAGAATTTTAAATCAAACAGATAATCTGTAGTTGATGGCAAGTACCGAAATCAAATCATTTTTAGGGAGGGCAATTTCTGCAATTGAAGCGGAAATTGAGGCGGTAAGAGAAAAGCCCTCAAGTGATGTGTTGTTTAATGGTGTTCGCCGGAAAAGTCATCAAACCGAAGAGAGCACAGATTATAAATTTGAAACGAGCAATCCATCCATCCGGTTCGCTGAAGAGATACTTGCCAAAGATTCCGGCAGAGAATGGACAGTACATCCTGTTTTGTACGAAAACAACGAACTGATTCTCAGATTCCCTGAAAATATCGGGGCAGAAATTCCTGAGCTTCATATTGAGTGGGAAAACGATTTTATCCTGAAACGGACTTTATCTGAACTGGTGAGAATCGAAAATAAGGAGGCGCTTCACGGCAGATTGGAGCGACTGTTTAATCCTGATGCATCCGGTTCTCGGAATGATGCAAAAATTCTGGATGATGGCCACAGGAATGAAGCTCAGATTGACGCCATCAAAAAAGCTGCAGTTAACCGGACATTGTTTATTTGGGGACCGCCGGGAACAGGAAAAACAGCCACACTTGGGTACATTATTGCGAACTATCTGCAGCAGGGCAAGAGGGTATTATTTGCATCAAATACGAACCGTGCAGTAGATGTGGGATTGCTCAGTACCCTGGAAGCACTCCGGCAAACAGGTTTAAATGTTGAAAAGGAAAAAATTACGCGGTTTGGTGAAGCTGCTTTAAAAAATGAAGAACTGGAACCTTATTTGTTTGACCAGCAGATCGAAAAAATTCAGCAGGAAAAAAAGCTTGAAGCCGGTGAATGGGTAAGCTTACTTGAGCGGAGAGAACACCTGCTGAATGAAGTTCAAAACAGACTCAGGGATGGCAAACAGCCAACAAAAAAACAGGATGAGCAGCTGAAGCTGATCGATCAGAAAATAAAAGAAGAGGGCGGCAGGGACAAACTGGAAGTAAAAATCGAAGAGCTTGAAGCGGTAAGTGAACGGTCAGAACTATTCAAAAAAAACCTGATTGCCACTACTCTTGCTAAAGTTTGTACATCCGATCTCTTTTTTGACCTGGATTTTGATGCCGTTGTAGTTGATGAAGGTTCGATGGCAAACCTGCCATATTTGATGGTGCTTGCTTCGCACTGTAAATGGCATATGGTGGTTGTGGGTGATCCTATGCAGCTGCCGCCTATCGCTTTAACGAATCAAAAAGAGGCTCGTGAATTTCTTGAAAAAGATATTTTTACGACGGTGTCCGGAGCAGATAATACCGGTGACCTGTTTAACTGGCATGATGAAAACCGTGCTTACACCTCTTTTTTCGACACACAATACCGGCTTGAGGAATCACTGGCTGATGTGATTAGTTCCGTTTTTTATGAGGGAAGGCTGAAAACAGAAAAAGCTGATGCCGCCGATTCATTTTTCCCCGGTTCAAACGGAAAAGCATTTCACCTGGTGGACACAAGAAAATATCAGCCCGCCCTGAAGCAGAAAAGCGGTGAGAGAGGATTTAAGCCGGTTAACACCATTCATCAGGAAGTTGTGGAAAGGCTGGTTCAAAAACTTTTTGGCAGGGGAGTGCAGGCTGATCAAATCGGAGTGATTGTTCCTTTCAGAAGTGCTGTTTATGATCTGAGGAACCGTCTATACGAGTCGGGAGTTCGTGGAGTTGAAGTTGGCACAATTCACACATTTCAGGGGCGTGAAAAAGACTACATCATTTTTGATACAGTGATGAGCGGCGAATTACATGGCAGGGCCAAACGCCATTATTCGGTTCGGCCACTCGACGAAGAAAAAAACGGACTGAGTGTGCCGCGGCTTTTAAATGTGGCTTTTTCGCGCAGTAAAAAAGAACTGGTTGTGATTGCCGACATGGACCACATTGATCACGTGTATGGCGATAAATTCCTTGGCAGGCTATTGGAAAAAATTCGGTGAAGTAATTTAATCCGAGTTCGAGATAAGATCATTGAATTTGGCAACAAAAAGTCCCCTCATTTTAAAGGAGGGGATTTAGGGGTGGTTGAAAAAAGTCAATGAGCTACTTTTTCAACTTTTAGCTTTTCTAAAGGTTGACTAAACCACCCCCAACCCCTCCTTAACGAAGGAGGGGAGGCACTTTTTCCAAAAGCCTAAGTTGGCCTCACGTTAATTTAGAAGTGTCACCGCCTATAACAAATAAACGTCTTACTATCCTTCTCAGTAACCCGGTAACCCAGCAGGTGGAAAATCTCTTTCACATAAAGCCGGGCAATCTCCCTGTCCACTTCAAAACTTTGCTCGTCTATTTTTGTAACGCCGGGCAGATACTTCAAAATGCTGTGATTAAAACTTTGCCGGAGCCAGCCAGATAGTGTAAGCCAAAGAGGAGAAACTTCTTTGATAATCATGAAACCGTCATGGCCTCTTTTTTGGTACAGAGGCATGAAAATTCGTCCCGATTCGGGAGCACTGACCAGTTTACCGTTTTCATAAGCGAGGGGAATGCCTCCATCTACCGGATCAAAATTGGTGAATCCGGGTAACATGTTGAAATTTCTGGCGTCAGCAATGAGGTGATGATAGCGAACTTCAAAATAAGTGTCGGGTACTTCTTCATACGTTTTTATCTCTTTTTCGAGCTTTTCCAATTCATCATCATTTAGTTTCATAACTCCTGAATAGTGTAACAAAAGCTCTATGAAGGCCTCACTCCGGCTGATTGAGTTCCACGAGGTATGCGCTCCTGCTTCGAACCCAAGTGCCCTGTAACCAAGGTTATTTATGTAACTTAATAATGTGCCCTGAATATTTTCTTCAATACCAAGTATTTGTGGTACCGGGAATTTACGGGCAAGTTTCCTGTTGGCAAGTGTATCATTGATAAGAATAAAAGCGCAGCTTTCAGAAGATGTAGTGTGCAGATCAGCAAAAATGATTTTCTGTTTATCACTATTATGCTTTTCAATAATATTTTCGATTGCGGATTTTACTTTCAGGCTCTCAAGATATTCAACAGGCATATCTTCATCGGATGCTAATGAAGTAGAAAAATCTTTTTCTGTATTATACATCTCCCAAAGTCTGTTGAGATCGGTATCAATGAATCTGTGCCCTTGGGAAAGTGCTTCAAGATTTCCTCTGATAGCGTATAAGGAGCCGTTAACTGACTCGATATTTGCTGAAATTTTTTCGAGAACATTGTCAACGGCAATTACACCCGCGGTTTCATTACCGTGAATGCCTACAAAAAGAACGATAACAGGCCCATCAGAATCTGGTGAACCTGCATGCTGAATTCTTTTAGTAAATAAGGTTTTAGGTTTCTTTGTTCCGGTTTCCTCGCTCATTCGCTTTTCTTCATCTTTTCCCAGATTTCACCGGTATCATTGTCTGTAATAATTCCAACCAGCCGGTCATTCTCCACAACAGGCAGGCAGCTAATTTTTTTATCAAGCATCAGCAGCATTGCAAATTTGATATCTTCATTTGGACTTGTAACAACAGGGTCTCTTTCCATAACGTCTGCAGCTATGGACAAGGGGTCATTTTTTTCGTTTGAAAGGTACCGAATCAGCCGATTCTTTGTTATGATTCCTTTTAAAATTCCTTTGGAGCTTTCGACAGGAAGATGGCGAATATTTCTCCACTCCATAATCTTTAAAACAAGTTCAGCAAGGTCGTTTTCGTCAACTGTTATCAGGTCGGTGCTCATCACATTGCTTACCACATCATATCGGATATTGATTCCGCTAAGCTCATCATGCGAGGCTAATTTCCAGTTACATACCGGTTTACCTGCTTTTCGCCTGTTATGCATTATTGCAGTTATGGCTGTTGCAGATTCCTCGCGCCCCAATTTTTCCTTTAGTACCCGATAGCTTTTCACTGTCCATCTTGAACCTGTTAGATGTTTGGTGGCTCTTTTTTCGATAATCGACAGGTATCTGTCAATGTCATTTTCCTCTACCTTCAATTTTTTTAAACCTTCTCTGGAAATCGGAATCAATTTTTCGAGCATTAACCGTTTGGCTGAAAGGTGAGACCCTTCCCAAACCATACCGCTTTGGATACCCCACATTGCTGCTTTATAGAAGTTTTCTTTTGCATCTTCAAAGGAATGTTTTTCCCAGTTACCAGCGAATTTATCCGGCATATTATTCATTAATCCAACCCAAAGAGCGAGGTTAGCTACTTCGTCTGATTCAGTAGGCCCCGAAGGTATATAACGGTTTTCGATTCGCATATGAGGAATTCCATTTGTTATTCCATAACAGGGCCGGTTCCATTTATAGATGGTTCCGTTATGAAGCTGCAATGCTTTCAATTTTGGAATTTCTCCTTTATTCAATTCGTCCAGAGAATCATTTTCAATCTCTGTCGAAAAAAGAAGTGTATGGCGTGCAATGTCGTTCTTAAATACATCGGCAAATCCTGTAATCCATCTGTTACCAAATGTTACACGCTGTTCTCTTTCTCTGAAATTGAACAGTTTTCCGCGAGTATCAATACTTTGCTGGAATAGTGGGATTCTGGTTTCGGCCCAAAGCTGTTTGCCTAATAACAAAGGTGAATTAGCAGATACAGATAAAATCGGTCCGGATATCATCTGAGCCCAATTGTACATATCTGCAAAATGATCAGGATTAATTTGCAAGTGGCACTGAAAACTTGTGTTACAGGCTTCAAAAAGAATATTACTGTGATCCAGAATCAATTCATCCACTCCGGTAATGTTGAGCTCAAAATCTTCACCGCGCAGTTCGCAGAGAATTTCAGCAAGGGCCATATACCTTTCCTTGGGAGTCATGTACTCCATTTGTACCGCTCTGAAATCTATAGAGGGCAATATGCCTGTGAGAATTATTTTCTCGTCCAATGATGCGGCTGCTTTTTCGGCCCGCAGTAATAATTCCCGCAGTTGTTTTTCAATATTTGAAAGGCAATCGGGGCTTGCTTCAAAAGCGTCCAGATTTATTTCGAGATTGTACTTTGCGAGCTCTGAAGTGAAGTGATCATCATCAATAATTTGAAGTACTTCAGTAGCATTTTTAGATGGTTTAAAGTGGTTGTCAACGAGGCAAAATTCCTGTTCTGCTCCAATTCTGGTAATATCTTTTTCGAACAGATCCATCTCAATCATTTTTTCAATAGCTTCTATGTCATGCAATAAATGCTTAAGAAAGTGTTTCCTGGTTTCAGGGTCTTTTGCTATTGAAAGCTTTTGCTGTCCCATTTATTTTTTGATTAAATAGTTCTAAGAATCAATAGAGTTTTTTTTATCGAGCATTCGAAGAAGACGTTTTGTTATGGTCATATAATTCTGTTCAGTAATTATGCCCACAAGCCTGTTATTTTTCACAACAGGCAGGCAGCCGATCTGCTGCTGATCCATAATCTCAATTGCTTCAAGAATGGATGCTTCAGGATGAATGGTAATAGGATTTCTGATCATAACCTCATCCACTGAACTGCTTGCCTTCCCATTATCATGTATAATACTATTATATTCTCTAAACACCATCCTCATGCTGATCAATCCCACAAGATGTTTGCTGTCGTCTTCAACGGGCACATACCGAATTCTGCGCCAGTCAATCAGGTTGGCAACAAGCTCAATAATATCATCTTTTTGAACGGTGAAAAGATCTGTGGTCATAAATTCTTCAACCAAAAGAGTTGAAGGCTGCCACATTTCCATATCATCCAGTTTAGCCAGTCCCCATTTATGAGCAGGCTCGCCCTTTTTCTGATTTTTGATCATGGCATTGGTAACTGCCGTCAGTGCCTGTTCACGGGTCACGGTTTTAGTAAGCGAATTATATGACTTTATGGCCCAGTAGCTTCCGGTCTGACCAAATTCTGTTCTCTCTTCGATGATATCGAGATAGCTTTTAATATCACCGCTGTCTACACCGGCATTTTTCAATCCTTCTCTGGCCAGCGGTAAAAGTTCTTTACAGATCAGATCTACTGCAGTATAGCGCTTGTCGTTAGCCCACATAAATTTAGTGTCCAATCCCATTTTAGATGCTGCTATGAAATTCATTTTGGCACTGTCGAAATCGAGAACTTTTCGGATATCCGGATATTCTTCATCCATACCGTTTAGCAGACCAAGCCAAAATGCAGCATTTGCCACCTCATCGGTTACTGTAGGGCCTGATGGAAATACGCGATTTTCAATTCTAAGATGAGGCTTACCGTCACTGATTCCATAGCAAGGGCGATTCCATCTGTAAACAGTACCGTTATGAATTTGCAGTGCGTGAAGTTCTGGAGGAGTTCCTTCAGCGAGCAGTTTTTCCACATCTTCTGAAATATCGGAGCTTAAAATCACCCGGTACCTGGCAATATCTTCTTTATAAATTTCGAGGATCGAATCCTGCAGCCAGTTGTTTCCGAATGTAACTCTCGGGCTGGAATCGCGCAGATGATCACCCACCTGACGGGTATCAACGGATTGATGGAAAAGGGCAATCCGTGTTTCGCTCCAAAGCCGTTTGCCAAAAAGAAGCGGTGAGTTCACGGCGCTTGCCAATACCGGACCGGTAATTGCCTGTGCGAGATTGTATTTGTTCACGAACTCATCAGGATTTACCTGCAGATGAACCTGGAACCCTGTATTGCATGCCTCCAGAAGTGGTGTATCAAAACGCATTAAAAGTTCATCAGGACCCTGAATTCGCAAATCATATTCATCACCGCGCAGTTTATTGATTGCGTCACACAATGCCCGGTAGCGCGGCAGGGGAGTGAGGTTTCCAATATCCAGATCTGATTTACGTATCGTTGGCAAAACACCTGCCAGCCCGATATCACCATCAAACTTTTTTATAGCTTCTCTTGCCTGTTCAACCTTTTCGAGGATATTTGTCTCCATTTCAGAAAGGCACTTCTCTTTGAACAGCAACGGTTTAAGATTTGCCTCCAGATTGAAACGGGCTAATTCTGTGGTAAAACTTTTGTTGTTGATTTCTTCGAGCAGCTCCATGGCGATCGGAGCCGGCTTGGCATTTTTATCGATCAGGCAAAGTTCTTGTTCAGCCCCGATTCGAATATTACCAACTTCAAACCAATCCTCGGCAAGCATTTTTTCGATTGCACGAACATCGCGCAACAAATACTTTAAAAATTGTTGTGATTCTTCTTTCGTTTCAGGTAACCGTACTCTTTCTTCGCCCATAAATGTTAGGTTTGAATAGTGTAAGCTTAAATAATCAAATATTTATGCCGTAAAGCAAGTGTTATTTATTTGGAACAGGGCACAAGGTTCAGGGAGCAGGGCGCAGGGTACAAGGCACAAGGCACAGAGCTATAACGTGTGCTCTACACTCAATATTTGCTACATTCATCACAGCCAACTGCCGCTGCCGCCGCCAACACCCTGAACCCTGCGCCCTGTGCCCTGAACCCTGCCCCTTGCCCTTCACTCAACCGCATCTACATCCACATTAATCCGAACCGCTCCTGCGCCTTTGGGCTTCATGGTGTCGTACTTTGCGAAAATGGCATCAATCAATTTTTCTATTCCGGAAGCATTAAACTTTTTGCTGAGTTTGATGTTTGCTTCCCATTGGTACTGGCCGTGCATCCATTCGATAACAGAAGGCGATGGACCCATCACAACATGATCTCCGGCAACCATCCGCATCGCATCGCAAAACTTTTCAGCAGCTTGTGCAATTTTACTCCACGATGGGTTTTTGAATTGAAATACCACCAACCGCGAATAGGGCGGATACATCAACAGTTTTCGGTTACCCAGTTCGTGGTTTGCAAAACTTCTGAAATCGTGAGTACGTGCACATTTAATTGCAGGGTGTTCCGGCTTCCATGTTTGTACATACACAACTCCGGGTTTTTCTGAGCGACCTGCACGTCCGGCCACCTGGCTGAGGAGTTGGAACATCCGTTCACCTGCGCGGAATGACGGAAAAGCAAGCTCAGTATCTGCATTCAAAACACCAACAACTGTTACATTGGGAAAGTCGAGTCCCTTGGCCACAATTTGCGTTCCGATCAGTATGTCCGCTTCGCCGGCAAGAAATACATCATAAATATCACGATGGCCATGCTTGCCTGATGTGCTGTCGCGGTCCATTCTGAGCAGTTTGGCATCTGGGAATAGCTTTTCCACTTCTTCTTCAACCTGCTGCGTTCCGCTTCCTTTAGTTGCCATTTTAGCTGAACCACAAAGCTCACAATGTGTGTCTGCCCTGCGCGAGTACCCGGTGTAATGGCACAGTAACATATTCTTTTTTTTGTGATAGGTAAGGCTTGTTGAACTTTCGGGGCTTTGTGGTATGTGTCCGCAATCTTTACACTGCATATAGGAAGCAAAACCGCGTCTGTTAAATAGCAGAATGACCTGTTCGCCTCGTTCAAGAGCTTTTTTTGTGGCTTCAAAAAGTTCTACCGTAAGCGGCCCTTTCATCGCCGATTTGTACTCAATCATATTCAGGATTTGAACCTCAGGCATTGTACCGGTCGGGCGTTTCGGCAGTTGCAATAGCGTATGTTTTTGCTCCTGCACCGCTTTTACCGATACCATACCCGGTGTTGCCGATCCGAGAATTGCAACCGCTCCTTCCATGCTGGCACGCATAACGGCCACATCACGTGCGTGATAGCGCGGAGCAGGATCAAACTGTTTGTAGGATGTATCGTGCTCTTCATCCACGATAATAATTCCCGGATTTTGGACAGGTGCAAACACGGCTGACCGCGGCCCGATTGCAATTTTCTTTTTTCCCGATTTAAGGTTTTCCCATGCTTCAAACTTTTCGCGGTCAGTAAGCCGGCTGTGAAGTACTGCAATCTGATCTCCAAAAATCTGGTAAAATCTCTGAACGGTTTGAGGAGTAAGAGCAATTTCTGGAACAAGCACCAAACCGCCGCGGCCCTGCTCAAGAGTGTGTTTTAATGCATGGATATAAACTTCCGTTTTGCCTGAGCCGGTAACTCCAAAGAGCAGATAACTTTTAAAGCTTTTACTGTCAAGAGACTCTTTAATTTGCTGAAACGCTTCATTTTGTTGCCCATCCAGCGTTTTAATTTTTTCGGGCTGATGAATTCCGTTGTGAACCGGCTCACTTTTTACCGGCAGATCTACCGACTCTATCCATCCCTCTTTTTCAATCCGGTTTAACGTGTATGTGGTAAAAAGCTCATTCTGCAATAAATCGCGGTGGGGGATCGGGAGGTCAAGTTCTGTTAGCCTTTCAAAAGCTTTTACCCATTTATTTTCCCGGGTATTTTCATCAAGCTCATTCAAAACTTTTTCGGGATCTTCACTAACACTCAGCTGCCAGTGCTTAATTTTTTTGTAGTCAACTTTTTGGCGAGGCTGCTCCCAGATTGTGATCCATCCCTTTTTCAATGCTTTTTTCAGAAACGCTTTTCCTTTTCCGTCGCGCCAGCGCTTTTCGGCTTCCTTCAGTGTAGTATCAGCTTCTTCTATTTCGTTCAGAAGTTCTCGTTCCTCATCTGTGATATCTTCTTTGAATCCTTTTTTAACCTGCAGATGTTTATCGGATGCAAAATTGAGCCCCACTGGTAAGGCAGCCTGGATCGCCTCACCCCAGCTGCAGTAATAAAAGCGGTGAATCCAGGCGGTAAGTTTCAGCATCGTTTCATTCATCACCGGTTCTTCATCAAGAACCTTTTCAACCGGGCGGGTTTCAAAGTCGGGTTTATCATTATGAATCCGTACCACCATTCCAATTGCAAATTCATTTCGCAGCGGTACCCAAACCCGCATGCCGGGTTTTATACGGTGCTTGCGGGCTTCATAGGTAAACACTTTCCTGACAGCCGTTGGAAATGCTATATCTGTGTACTTGAACGAATTCATTATTGGCATAAACTATTGAATTCATCAATTAATTATCTCGGGGATTTTGTAGTTTTTATAGAGATAAATTCTTCTCAAAAAATTTCAAAACATTTCATCCATGAATTCTACCATCACAAAATTATTGCCTTTCATTATACTGTTTTTCTGGAGCTGCTCAACAACCAATCAGGCGCCCTCAGAGCCGGAACAATTTGAAATCGAAGGTGCTGCAGCTCATTGGGTAACTGCTGACAATCTGATTTGGGATGCAGGTGAAGATGCATTTCGCTATTCACTTTATTACAGCCAGGATGCTTCAATCACTCTACACCGTACGGAGGTAACGGGTGCTGACTTTTTTGAGATGGAACCGGGAGGGGAAATTGAAGAAGAGCTGGCAGATCGTATCCGGCATATTGCCCAGCGTCCCGTTTTTACGCTGAACGAATCGCGTGAAGATCTGCGGGAGGCATTAAAAGGGCAGCTTGTGGCCGTGGCTTATAATGAAAGCGGCTATCCGGTAAATGCAACGAATGTGCAAATTCACGGTGTGCTTGATGATTTGTACTATTATGATGGTCAGCTTGGCCCGGTTTACAAAGATGATTCCATTAAACTCAAACTTTGGGCACCCACTGCACAGTTCGTTTCACTGACTCTGTTTGATGATGAAAAAAATGTGATAGGAATCATTGAGCCCGAAGATAGTGATCCTGAAAATGGCGTATGGGAATTTGATGGACCAGCCGACTGGAACAGGCTCTTTTACCGGTTTAATGTAAAGGTGTATCACAGGCAAAGAGGAGAGATTGAGAATTTTGAGGTTACCGACCCCTACTCTGTCAGCCTGGCAACAGACAGCCGCTACAGCCAATTCGTAAATCTTTCAGATGAATCTTTAAAACCTGATGGCTGGGATTCTCTGGTCAAACAATTACCGGTACCGACCGATATTTCACTCTATGAAGCTCATATGCGGGATTTCAGCATTTTGGACAAAACCGTACCTGAGGAGCATCGCGGTACATATATGGCGTTCACTCATAACGGTCACCACGGCAATTCGTTGTCAGATGGTATGCGGCACCTAAAAGAGCTGTCGGATGCAGGGCTTACTCATCTCCATCTTTTACCCATTAATGATATCGCCTCAGTTTTTGAAAGCCGTGATAAAAGGGTAGACCTGGATGATCCGTACGACAGAATTTGTGAGGTTCTTGAAATTGAAGGACTTCAGGAGAATTGTGACCAATATGGTGACACTCCGATTTGGGATGTTTTCAGGAAATGGGCTGATGAAGATCCGGCCACAAAAAAAATTCAGGCAACCTACTCTGAAGACTGGCCCGGAAATCATTTTGCACGCCATGATGGATTTAACTGGGGTTATGATCCCTATCATTTCAACGCACCGCAGGGAAGCTATTCAACAGATCCGGACGGAGTTCAGAGAATCCTCGAAACCCGGAAAATGGTACAATCTCTGTATGAAATTGGCCTGAATATTGTGGTTGATGTTGTTTATAACCACACACACGCAACCGGCACTTCGATCTATTCGGTGCTTGATAAAGTTGTACCCGATTACTATCACAGGCTGGATCCTGATACCGGTGAAGTGGAAAATTCAACATGCTGCCCGAATACTGCGGCAGAATTCAAAATGATGGAAAAGCTGATTATTGATTCTATCATTCTGTGGGCAAAGGAATATAAAATTGATTCATTCAGGTTTGATTTGATGGGGCATCACCCGAAATATGTGATGGAGAATTTACTGGATGAGCTGGCAAAGCTCACTCCCGAAGAGCACGGTGTGGATGGCAAAAATATCTACATCTATGGCGAGGGATGGAATTTTGGAGAAGTGGCTGATAACCGGATATTTGATCAGGCCACACAATTTATGATGGGCGGCACCGGTATCGGTAATTTTAACGACCGGATACGTGATGGAATCCGCGGAGGTTTTTATGCCGGTTCAGGTAGGGATCAGGGATTTGCAAACGGCCGATACCTTTTCCCAAATGAGGAGGCCGGCGATCCTGAAGAGGAGCTCAATGCACTGCTCGATCAGGCTGATCGCATTCGCGTGGGAATGACCGGAAACCTGAGTACTTATCCATATCAAAACCGCCACGGCGATATTGTGGACGGCGGACACGATATGATCGGCTATGCACTGATGCCGCAGGAATCGGTCAACTATATCGATAAGCACGATAATGAAACACTTTGGGATAACACTCAGGCAAAACTTCCCATGGATATGGGAATGGAAGAGCGTGTGCGGATTCATCTGCTCAGCAATGCATTTATTAACTATGGACAGGGAGTTCCGTTTTACCAGCTGGGTACGGATATTCTGAGGTCCAAATCGATGGATAGAAACAGTTACGATTCGGGCGATTGGTATAACGCAGTCGATTACACGCTGGAAACACACCTGTGGGGATCGGGACTGCCCCCGGCATGGGATAATGAACATCTCTGGGAAGAGCAGAAGAAATTTTTGAGGAATGAGATCATTTCGGTTGAAAAAAGCCACATGGAAATGACCAACCGTTTATTCCGTGAACAGCTTCAGATTCGATACAGCACTCCGCTTTTCAGGCTCAGTAAAGCTGAAGATGTTCACAAGCGTGTAGCATTCCACAACACAGGGCCGGATCAGATTCCGGGTATCATTGCTATGACAATTTCGGACGGGCAATGTGCAGGCGATATGATGGATCCCGATTATGACGGAATTCTTGTGCTGTTTAACTCACATATTGAAGAGCAATCGATCAATTTGGGCTTAGAGGGGATGGAACTTCATCCAGTGCACCAAAACAGTGCTGATTCGATTGTTCGCGAAGCGATCAGTGAAAACGGAAGCTTTACAATTCCTCCGCTAACATCAGCAGTATTCGTAAAACCAATGGATAACCTGCAGGGGGAGTTTGTTTGTAATTCATTTTAGTATTGAGTAGTGAGTATCAAGTATCGAGTGGAGACGGTGTATTGGATTGATGTCACAAAATCTAAAATGCCAGCAATCAGTAAGTGCGGCACATAGTACAAAGTCTCGATACTCAATACCTGATACTCACTACTCGATTCAACTTTCCAAATAACTCCCTGATCACCTATATTCCCGCATGGCTCAGGAAAAAGGAAGGGGTCAAAAATCCCAGTTTACGTTTACCCTAAGGCGCACGCGGATTTGGTTTGTGGTTATCATACTGGTAACAACACTTGCCATTGTCTGGCCGGGATATCAATTTTTTTCGTCCGCTGAACCTCTGGTGGCCGGATTTCCGCTCTCTTTTGCGTGGATGATTTTATGGGTAATCATCGGTTTTGCAGCTATGATGTGGCTCTATCTTTCCGATCGCAAACATGAAGCACAGGAGGAGTGATGGAAACAGGAATTGTCATTCTGCTGATTGTCGGTATTTATCTCGCTGTTTCACTTCTTGCCGGAATTTT
>SLAU01000294.1 GCA_007126675.1 Balneolaceae bacterium | reverse complement strand
TTCCCTGCCTGAGGCCGGGCAGTAAATCATTTTCCTCCAGCATTTTGGCATATGCGGCATAACCGGTTTCTGCAAGCGTTCCCTCCACAATCATGTTATAGGTAACCGATGCTTTTAACTGGGCACGCGGTGAATCATCATTCCACAAAGCGTGTAATGCTTTTGGCAGTTTTTCATAAAAAAGTACTTTATAGAGCGGATCGTGGTAGGATTCAAAATCCGGCTGATCACCTATTACTTCACCAACAAACCGTGCAAAGAATTCTGTATGTTTTGCCTCTTCCCAAAGGAAGGATGTCAGAAAGATCTCTTCTTCAATTCTTTTCTCTTTGGCCACTACGGATATCAGGGGCAGGAGGTCGGTTGTAACGGCTTCTTCGCCGGCCATAAACATCGCGGATAGATGAATGATGATTCCCTGCTCTTCATTCGAGAAATTTTTCCACTGTTCACGATCTTTACGAAAGTCAATATCGGAGGGGTTCCAGATTCCCAGCTTTTTTGCTTTTTGGAATAACTGCATCGGCCTGCTTTCAAAATCGAGCCCGCGGCCGGTTGTAATATATCCGGTTCGGTTGGATGCCTGTTTGCTTATGGGCGATCCGCCATCACCATTGTTAACGGAGTGATCTGTATATCCCGAATAATTCGGCGCCGATTCGAGAAGAGCTTTTGCCGCTTTCCTCTGGGTTGATAAAAGAACCAGGCTTCCTTTTTCAAGTTTAAGCCCGCCCTTCATGATCTGCATCGTCGGATCTTTTTTCTGCGTTAATAGCTTTCGCCAGCTTGATTCATCACCGGTTAATACAACATCGGCTATCTCTTTGTCTTCCTCGGTTGCATATCTTAACTCTTCGCAAGTACCGTTCTGCAGATCAAGGTAAAAACCGATTGAACCTGAGTCTTTTAAAAATTGCGGAACAGGATTAAAAGATAAAATCAGGGGAGCATTCCAGAATTTTCCGTGCGTTGCATACTGATTGCTGTTATTGATCGCCTCTTTCCAATCGGTAATCCAGCTCTCAGTGAAAAGTTCTTTTTCCGGCTTCGCTGTCTCTTTCTTAAACCACTTATCTAACATGGGAAATTTTTTTGATTACGGTTCCGTTGCAACAATCGCAATTTAGATAATTTTAAGCCATTTAGATATTCGGAATAAAACGATATTTTGTAAAACTGTATACATTCTGAATTTCACACACCATAAAAACACCATAAGTAAATAAAAAACAATAAGATATGAATAGTTTATATCCCGCATATGATGTAATTGTTGTGGGTGCCGGACACGCCGGCAGTGAAGCCGCAGCAGCATCGGCTAAAACAGGGGCAAAAACTTTACTCATCACTATGAATATGGATGCCATTGCCAAAATGAGTTGTAATCCGGCGATGGGTGGAGTGGCCAAGGGCCAGCTTGTAAGAGAGATCGATGCGATTGGCGGGCTGAGTGGTATTGTGAGTGATAAAAGTGGTGTACAGTTCAGAATGCTGAACAGAAGTAAAGGTCCGGCAATGTGGAGTCCCCGCTGCCAGAGCGATCGTATGCTTTATGCGCAGTTAATGAGAGAAGAGCTTGAAAAGATTGACAATCTCTACTTCCGGCAGGATAATGTAGTTGATATCATCACTGATGATGAGGGTAAACATGTAAAGGGAGTGGTTACCCAAACCGGCCAGGTATTTAATTCTAAATCGGTTGTTTTAACAAGCGGTACATTTTTGAACGGGGTTATTCATATCGGCGAATCTCAATATGGTGGCGGCCGGTCGGGAGAGAGAGCTTCCATTGGAATTTCCGCTGCATTGAGTAATCTTGGATTTGAAGTCGGCAGGCTAAAAACCGGAACACCTCCAAGAATTGACGGACGTTCCATTGACTATTCAAAACTCGAAGTGCAGTATGGAGATGAGGATCCATCACCATTCTCATTTTTAACCGATGAGCTTCCTTCTTTGGACGAGCAATTAACCTGCTGGATCGGGTATACGAATAATGAAGTGCACGATACTTTGAAAACGGGTTTCGACAGAAGCCCCATGTTTAATGGACGGATTAAATCAATAGGGCCAAGGTATTGCCCAAGTATTGAGGATAAAATAAATCGTTTTGCAGATAAGGACCGTCACCAGTTATTCCTTGAACCTGAGGGCTGGAACACCTACGAAATGTATCTGAACGGATTTTCTACATCACTGCCCGAGGATGTGCAGTATCATGCATTGAGAACAATACCCGGATTTGAAAAAGCGGTGATGCTGCGTCCCGGTTATGCTATTGAATATGATTACTTTCCGCCTTACCAGGTTAAACGAAGCCTTGAAACAAAACTGGTAAACGGACTCTTTTTTGCCGGACAGATAAACGGAACTACCGGATATGAAGAAGCGGCCTGCCAGGGCTTAATTGCCGGTATTAATTCTGCAAGATTTGTTAAAGAAGCAGAACCTTTTGTCCTGAAGCGATCGGAAGCTTATATAGGTGTATTGATCGATGATTTGATCAATAAAGGCACAGAAGAGCCATATCGTATGTTTACTTCAAGGGCTGAACACCGGATTTTGCTTCGTCAGGACAATGCTGATTTGCGCCTGACTGAGCTTGGCCACAGAATTGGTCTGGTTGATAAAGAGAGATATGAAAGGTATAAGACTAAAAAAGATCAGATTGATCGTCTATATGATCTTATCAGCGATTATACGGTTCGTCCCGAGCAGATGGATCCAATGCTTGAAGAAAAAGGCACAACAACACTTTCCCAGCCGGTAAAAGCGAAAACATTGATTCCCCGGCCTGAACTACATTTGAGTGACTTGCTTGAAGCGGACGAAACACTCAGACAAAAAGTGGAAGAGATTACTGATGATCGTTATGTGATTGAACAGGTTGAGATCCAGATAAAATATGACGGCTATATAAAAAGAGAGTTTGAAATGGTTGAGGAGCTCAGCCGACAGGAGAATAAACTGATACCTGAGAAGATTGATTACGACAAAATCAAAAGCCTTTCCAATGAAGGAAAAAGCAAGCTGGAGAAAATTAAACCGGAAACCATTGGACAGGCTTCCAGGATCAGCGGGGTATCTGCCAGCGATGTGGCGGTGTTAATGGTTTACTTAAAAGGGTAGGTGTTTCACGTGAAACATAACCTTAAAGAAGCCGAATTAAGCGTTAACGCACTAAATGACGCCCGTGAGCTCTACGAAAAGAATCATGCGGAACTTGAAAAATATCTGGATCTGCTGCTGGAATGGAATGAAAAAATCAATCTTGTCAGCAGAACTGTTTCACGTGAAACATTGAAAGAACACATCGTCCATTCACTTATACCCGCATCCGCAGGGTTGCTAAAGGGGTATGACAGATGGATTGATACAGGCACTGGCGGTGGACTTCCGGGAATTCCCCTGGCAATTTGCCTGAAAGATAAGCTGTGGATACTGAATGATAATGTAAAAAAGAAAATGAGAGCAGTATCTGATATTACTGAAAGACTGGGGCTGGATAATGTCGAAATAGCCGCCAAAAGCATATCATTGCTTGATTTTGATAAAGGCACGGGGATGGTGACAAAGCACGCATTCAAGATCGACGACCTGCTTCGCCACATCGGTTCGCGCCCCTGGAAAACAATCCTGATGTGGAAAGGAGCTGATCACGCAAAAGAAGAAGTTCTCCAATCAAAAAAGAAGCTAAACACAACCCTCTACAGCTTCAACTTCGGCCAAAACGAAACCTTCTACGAAGGCAAAGCAATTCTTAAGATTTACAGATAAGTTAGGCTTCGGTATTTACGAGGGGTGATAAGAAATCTCTCCGTCAGCTGAC
>SLAU01000241.1 GCA_007126675.1 Balneolaceae bacterium | reverse complement strand
TAAACGAACGCCTGATCGAATGTGCCAAGGTTCGGTGATGGCGGAATCCAAGCCAGGCCGGTATCGGGCCAAATCATATCCCGCTGCCATCCCTCCATTTCAATCACATGTACAGCCGGTTCATTTTCAAAAGTGATCCATCCTTCTCGTACCATCATCAAACCGATTTCACCCATCGTTAACCCATGAACTGCCGGTATGGGATACGGCCCCACGAATGACTTGAACTCTTCTTCAAGTACCCAGCCGCTTATGTAATTACCGCCAAGCGGGTTCGGCCTGTCTAAAATCCAAACCGGAATTTCTGCTTCTGCGGCAGCCTCCAGAACCAGGCCCAATGTGGTTATATAGGTGTAATATCTTACGCCTACATCCTGAATATCAAAAATCAACAGGTCGGTATCGGCCAGCATTTCCTGAGTAGGTTTCCTGGTGGTTCCGTACAGTGAGTGAACGGGCAGGCCGGTTTCCTGATCCACACCATCCTCAATAATTTCACCGGCACCAGCCTCTCCCCTGAAACCGTGTTCGGGAGCAAAAAGTGCGGTTATATTCAGCCCGCGGGCACGAAGTGTATCTAACATATGCACATCATTTACCCTTGCCGTTGGGTTCATAACAAGGCCAATCCGTTTGCCGGATAGCTCTTCGAGATGCCGATCCAATAAAACTTCAGCCCCTGTTTTTACCGGCTGATCGGTATTGCTTTGAGATGTTGAAGCACAAGCAGCCAATAGAAGGGATACTGCAATAAAGAACAGCTGTTTATGCATTTCAAATAGGTTTAAAGGTAAAAAGTCTCTGCCGTTTAACAGGCAGAGACTTTAAAATTATGCCTGGTTGGCAACAATATCTGACTCAGCAAAAAAGTATGCTGCTTCAATCTTCCCGTTTTCAACGGAGTCGGAACCGTGTACAATATTTTCTCCAACGCTGTCTGCAAAGTCGGCACGGATTGTCCCTTCATCAGCCTCAGCAGGGTTCGTTGCACCAATTAACTCGCGAAAGTCAGCAATTGCGTTTTCTTTTTCAAGAACCATCGGTACACATGGGCCACTGCTCATAAATTCAACAAGCTCTCCAAAAAATGGCCTTTCTTTGTGAACTGCGTAAAAACCACCTGCGGTGTCTTTGGTTAATCGTGTCATTTTCATAGCCAGAATTTTAAATCCGGCGTCCTGAATTCTTTTGGTTACTTCACCAACCAGGTTTTTTCTTACACAGTCTGGTTTAAGTATTGTTAGTGTGCGTTCTGCTGCCATAGTCTTATTTATATGTAACAATTAAAGATTTGTGTGCTCTTATTTTTTGAACGTCTCAAGATACGAGATCGCCTTTAGAAACTCGACCTGTTGTCTTTATTATTTTCAAATGAGGGAATATCCTTTTTCCATACGCTGGCAGTTTGCAACCAAGTCAAAGCCTACTGACTTGTGGCCGCTCATATCAGATACAAACAGGTTATTTAAAAAGATCGGACAACTCCCCATACAGCACGCCCCCGTCTCCCAGGATCTTCCCAAAGGTCATCGCGAATATACCTTTGAACAGATACACCGCTTAGATATCTGGGAAGAAGAGCCATACGAATGGGAGGCACCTTATCACATCAAAGTAAAAAAGACTTACAGAAACGGTCTGTTTAAAAATCTGCTGTTCAGTATCAGTATTTCTGAGCATGAAGAAGGATCAGCCGTAGCATTTACATTCTCGGGTGATGCAAGAGGTTATTCAAGCAAGTTCCGGGTTAAAAGGCTTTACAACAGCCGACTAAAGAGAAAGTTCAAAAAAGTACTGCAAGAGTATGATCAGATTCTGCTTACGAATGACAGCCATAAGAACAACGGGACATTTTTTCTGAAAAGGAATTACGGCAAGTGGGCAAAACTCACTGAGGAACTGACTGAATTCAGCGGAGATCCCGAATTATCAGAAAAATTAGTTCGCACAATTAAGGATTCGGACTTTACGGTTCTTAAAAATCTTCAGCCGCTTGAAGTCGCCAAATATTGGGACGCACCTCTGCACAGGGTTTTAGATATTCTGTTCCATGCTTCAAAAATTGACATCCTGAATTACCGCTGGGGAATTGTTTGCCCGGATTGCAAGCTGGTTCAGCAAGAGATTCAGCAATTATCAGAATCCACCAACCCCTTGTATTGCAATAACTGCCAGAAAGAGTTTGAGCTGGATTTCCATAACTCAATCCTGCTCACTTTTGAACCCAGCCCGATCGTAAGAAAGCTGCCTGATAAAACATTCAGTTTTGGAAATCCCGCAAGGCAGCCTCAGGTTAAAATGTTGCAGTATGTTCATCCCGGCCAGAAAAAGTTTATAAAAATTAAACTGGAGCCGGGCAATTATAAAATTTACTCCGACAAACTGAATGGAATTGTTTACGCATCCGTATCAGAAGAAGGTATGGAACATGCTACGCTGACATTTAATAAACTGTATCCGAATGACCAGCATGTGAAGCTTTCCACTAACCCGAATCTTGTACTGCATAACCAAACGGATGAACGTATTTTCATCAAAGCTGAAGATTTAGACTGGAAACGCTATTGTGTCTCCGCTTCTGAAGTAACTTCACTGCAGCAGTTCAGGAACCTGTTCCCGCGGGAGCTTCTGCGCCAGAACGAAAAGATGAAAGCCACCTCTGTGACGGTTCTGTTTACCGATATCTTTAATTCTTCCTCTTTATACAACAACGAAGGCGATGAATCTGCTATTGGCCAAGTGATCAACCATTTTGAAATTTTGCGCCGCATTGTTCGTGAAGAAAGAGGCGCTACTGTAAAAACAATCGGCGATGCAATTATGGCCGTTTTCCAGTATCCGGCCGATGCCGTTCGCGCATTTAACAGAGCCCAGGATTATTTCAAAAATAACTCCTCATCCGAATCACCCATCTATCTGAAAGGCGGCATGCATGTAGGCGACTGTACGGCGCTGACCCTGAATAACACAATCGACTATTTTGGGAACACGGTTAACATAGCCTCACGCCTGGTCGAAAAAGCCAGCAGCCAGGAATTGGTCATTTCGAATGAAGCCTACAGGTGCCAAAAACTCAGAAACTTTCTAAAGGACAAGCAGGATAAAATTACTGTCAGTGATTTTGACACCTCACTTAAAGGCTTCGAAGAAATCGATTTCGAAGTAAAAAGGTTATCGATGTCAAAGTCTGCCCTCCGTTTGGTCGTTTGATTGCATTGTTAGATGAAATTTCATGCCTGAAAAACATTTGTAAGGTTTCTCGCAGATTATCGCAGAGTTTACCGCAAATTTACGCTGATCATCTGCGAAACTCAGCGAATTCATCAGCGCTCATTTTTTGAACACGTAGTGAAACTCTGCGAGAGAAAAGGGTTATATTTTTGGCAAACCCTCTATCAAATTAATTCCGCAATTCACATCTCATTTATCAAGAATTATTTCTATTGTTGATGCTTAGTTATCCGCTAACTTAAATCAACGATATGAAATCCCTTAAATCTCATCCCAGTATTGCCTCTCACAGTTCAACCATGGGAGAAAAAAAGAGAATTGGCCTCATTGCCCACGACTTCAGAAAAATGGACCTTTTGGATTGGGCGGAATACAATCGTGACATTTTGATGCAGCACGATCTTTATGGTACCGGAACAACCGGCGGACTGATCGCTGAAAAGCTCGATTTACCTGTCCATAGGTTTATGAGCGGTCCGCTGGGAGGCGACCTCCAGATTGGTGCCGCCATTGCAGAAGGCAAACTGGATATACTAATTTTTTTCTGGGATCCGCTGCAGGCACAACCGCATGATGTTGATGTAAAAGCATTGCTGCGAATAGCGATCGTATACAATATTCCG
>SLAU01000090.1 GCA_007126675.1 Balneolaceae bacterium | reverse complement strand
TATGTCGAACTCGTTTATCATAAGCAGAACATTTACAAATCAGTTATCCATGAATATACCATTTTGAGATATGATTGTGCATATTGCGGTTAGCGTGAAAATAAAAGGTGGAGAATAACTACAATGCCGATCAAAATATCATTTGGTAAAAGACACAATAAAAGCCGTGCATCATCTCTGATGGGTGGAATACTATCATTTTTTCTGTCAGGAATTGGGTTTTACGTTCTCTTTAGTGAAGAAAAGCTGCAGGGAGGAATTCCATTTATTCCAGAAGTGATAAATACAGCTATCGGTATGTCTCTTGTTGCTTTTGGAGCTGTACTGACCGCACTGATGGGTGTTTATGCGTTTTATGAGTTTTTTAGTTTGGGGAGAAAAACTGATTGATTCGCTTTTTATCCGACAGGAAAGGCTGCTCAATTGCTAATG
Source organism: Balneolaceae bacterium (assembly GCA_007126675.1). Classification (GTDB taxonomy): domain Bacteria; phylum Bacteroidota; class Rhodothermia; order Balneolales; family Balneolaceae; genus SLAU01. The sequence goes on along the minus strand of SLAU01000090.1, from coordinate 3,450 downwards.
CAAACAGCGTATCCGTCTGTCGACTTATTCGCCCGTGACTTACTTTCTGCTTTTATCAACGTCAGTATACTCAGATAATGGTTCCTGTTTACGCGAGCGGACGCTCGCGCAAGCAGTGATTATTCGCGCAAGTAGTGGGCTTATCGGATTAGACGCTGACAGGCCGTTTATTGTACCACTTCGTTCAGTACGTTGACAGGTACACTTACTAATTTTCTAATTCTCTACTTCTCTAATTCCCTAAAAAAATGTGATGTAGCTTTTTGTTCTTTCATGATCTTCTTGTTTTCTATGTAAGTCGTCCCGAGTTAATTCGGGACGACAACTCTGTATATTGAATTATTCTAAGTCCACAATAGTCGAAGCAGGAACTTCGGGTTACTTAACCTCTAACACCCCCATCATTCCCTGGTCCTCATGATCCAGAATGTGGCAGTGGAACATCCACAATCCCGGGTAGTTGTCGTACCGGACGATAAAACGGGCCGATTCAAACCCGGGCACGTTGATGGTATCCTCCCATTTGCGCTGTTGAACCGGCTTCCCATTCCGGTCGATTACCTGGAATTGAAATCCGTGCAGATGAAAGGGATGGTCCATCCCCACCAGGTTCCGGATGTCCCAGATTTCTGTGGCACCCAGCTTCGCGGTTTCATCCACCCGGTTCATATCCATCGTTTTGCTGTTGATCTTGCCATTGGTCATCCGCATCACCCGCGTTTCGGTGGCATCATCGATGTTCAGTTCAGGGATTTTTCGAAGAGTTTCCGGCACTTTAAACGGCTCCTGAATAGGTTGTTCATCCGTATAGCGGAGAGTCAGAAGGTTGTTGATTTCGTCCCAGTTCGATGGGCGAAACATCGGCATGTATCGATCGTAAGGAAGATCCTGAAGGATTACTTTGCTTCCGGGATCGCCGGTTCCGTGAACAAGCAGTTCAGCCCGTTCTCCGTTTGAGAGAATGATTTCATCTACCTCTTTGGGGTGCTCAAACAGTCCGCCGTCGCTGCCGATGTATGTGAAGGAGTGGCCTTCAAGTCCCAGGCGGTAGATCCGCGCACCGGACGCATTCACAATGCGCCACCGCTGAATTTCCCCGCTGCGGATGGATAGTTCCGGCATCACTTCATCATTCACAAAAAGCACATCTCCTTCGCGGCCGTTCATATCGTCCACACGTTCCTGGCGGGATCCGGGTTCGGCAAATTCGATCTCGCCGTCCTCATCAAACCGGTTGTCGGATAGAATCAGTAGTCGTTCGGTCAGCGTATCAGGAAGCGGATCGCTGGGATCCCGGATAATGATGCCGCCGTACAGTCCCATACCTACCTGCCAGGCGGTTCGATGGTGCGGATGGGGATGATACCAGTAGGTGCCCGCTGTTCCTTCATGGATTCTGAATGTATAGGTGAAAGTATCACCGGGCTCCACGGGATGAAACGGACTGCCGTCCATTACAAAAGGCAGGTGAAGGCCATGCCAGTGTACGGTGGTTTTTTCAGGCAGATCGTTTCTGAAGTGGATGATGACACTGTCGCCTTCCGAAGCTTCCAGTAGTGGCCCCGGAACTCGCCCATTATAGGCATACACATTGGATTCAGCACCCGGTTTCAGGGAAAGCCGCTCTTTGGAAGCCGTCAGTTCCACTTCTACAATTCCCGGTTCTGTTGAGAGGTTTTGCAACACGGGATGACCGGCAATTAATATTTCTCCAATGTCAGGATCTTCAGTCAATGAAGAAATGCCGGAATCCTTACCGGCTGTGTAAACTGTACTTCCGCTTATCTTCAGCACCAGTACCGATAGAATAATTGCAACAGGTACCATTTTGATTAGTACCTGCTGCAATACGAATGAATATGATTTATTTCTATTCCACTGTAACATCCTGTACAACTCCCAAAAACCCGGTGTACTCTGAAAGAAATATGTAACGTCCGGATTTCAGTTCTGTGGTAAAGTAGGTTGTTGCACCGGCAGGCATAAGGTGCATTCCGCCTGCAAATGTGAAGGGGCTCGGTGTTCGCATCCCGTCTACTTCAAAAAAGTTAATAAAGCGCATTAGTTCATCTATATTTGCATCCTCATCTACGCGAACCACATGAACATTGTGGCCAAAACCCTGTTCCGGATTTTCAATTATATGAACTGAAAATGTGTGTTTGCCGGGTTTCAGGTCACCCTGTATATCCATATCAAAATTTGAAAGAGTAATGTTGATATCAGCCTCAGGCGGTGTTGTATCAGATTGACTGTCAGTTACAGTTAATTCCCGCAGCATTCCTTCCACGGAGTGTAACTCTCCATCCTCATTTTTAAAATAGCACTCCAGGATATAGGTTCCGGGATCAAGGCGCAGCGTGATCTCCGAACTTTCACCGGCCGGAACAATTCCGGTTCCTCCCATAAATTCAATACCGGCAAACCACTCGGGAAGATTTGGCATCAGCTTTTCAAATACCAATTCCTGTTCCAGGCCATCATCCCGCAATGCATACCACACTTCATTGAAAGGCATTACAATTTGGGTTGTGTAATCTTCAAGGGTTTTACCATCCGGAACTTTTGCCACTAACAGAAAGTGATCTTCATTCCCATGGTTTTCAAACTGCATGGTTGTCCAGCCAGATGGAATTTGATTAGGAGCCTGGTAAGCGTAATCTTCTGCAATGATCGTTATGGAATGATCAGAGTGATCGGCTTCCGAAGAGTGCATTTGAGCCTGGGCTGTTTGGTTTATGAGTCCGGCAATGATTGCCGAAAAAGTGAGTAGTTTAATTAACTGTTTCATGGCTGATTATGGTTGATTTTTCAGTTCCCTGTTTAGTGCTCCCTAAGTTTTTATCAGTGCCGTTTTATTGTCAATTATTATGAAATAACAAATAAACGTTAAATATCAAAATAGTGTAAGTGATTATGCGTCAGTGCTATAAAAGCATACGGCATGTACTTTTTTTTATTTACCATTTTTATTCACTTTCACCTAATCAATGCACTTCAGAAACTTTAAAGGAATTATTTAAAAAGCTCCGAATCTAAACTGAATTCGGAGCCTGTATTATGAATTTAACTTCCGGCGGCCTGCACCTGCAGAGCGCCAGAAGATTTTTTCCTTATTCATTTTTAATTCCATTCAATGGATCGAACAGTAGGGGCAAATACATTATCGAGCAGCCACAAATTGCCCCATTTATCGAATGTGATAGCACCCGGCATTAATAAACTACCATCTCCTCCTTCAATAATTGTACACGGGTCGTTTTCTTTATTCAAATCACATTTTTTCACCGTTCCGCCGGCAAGTGGGATACCGAAGACTGGAGCCACTGTCGCCAAAAACCCATTCTTTTCGTATTCCACAACATACAAGTAACCATCCGGCCCGAACTCTATATCGATGACTGAGTTGAGGCCTGTCAGCACTTTTTTACATGCTTCATTATCATCATC
>SLAU01000068.1 GCA_007126675.1 Balneolaceae bacterium | reverse complement strand
CGGCTTTAACTAAACCTATCCGCCAGCCTGTTAATAAGGTATCCGCTTTCTTTCAAAGCCTGTGATGCGAATTTTCCGAAGAAATCGGTAACCGCTTCAAATTCTTTTATAAATCCTTTCTTGTCATCATTTTTAACCATCTCAATCAACTGTTCATGATGTTTGAAAAATGACAACAGCAGCTCTCTTCTGTTTTCATTGGCAAATACAATATCAGCGTAAAGTTCAGCATCCTGAGCAAAAATTCGTCCAGTCATCATCAATTCCGCCCTGTATACCGGGCTTGAATATTCAAGCATTTGATGAGGGTTCAGATCAAACTCTTTCATAAATGAGCCATGAATCAGTGCCACAAAATGGCGTAAACCCTGAACCAGATTCATTACATGATCATGCTTTTCCGGGTCTGCCTCAATCACACGCATTCCCCATAAGACACACTGCTCTTTAAACCATTTTGCTTCATCAGCTTCTCTGCCGTCACAAATTACCATCAGCTGTTTCGATAAATTTGGCACATCGGGTCCGTGCATAGGATGGAGGCCTACAACCGGACCTGAATGAGCATTAAGCATAGCCTGTAAAGGCTCAGATTTATTGCTCGTAAAATCAGCAAGTATTGTTTTCTCATCCAGTTTATTACTGAGCCTGTTTATGATATCCACTGTAACATTAATAGGCACTGTTACGATAGCCAGGTCCAGTTTCGGAGCCATCTCCTCCAGCTCATACCAATTGCCTTTATCAATGCTGTATACCTGATGTCCGGTCAGTTCGGCCACATTTCGATACAATCTCCCCATTCCACCTTCGCCTCCCACAAACAGAATGTGCTTTGGCTCATCGGTTGACCTCGGAAACTTTTGTGTGGATTGTGCCGCCCGTGAAGAGGCCATAATCATCCGTAAAAAGTCCTCAGCCCAGTCGGCATCAAGGCCTCTTTCTTCGGCCATCCCCCGAAAGCGCCTGGTTTTTTCTTCTTCCCGCCCGGCTACAAAAACGGGCAGCTGACTCTCAATTTTCTTCTTTTGAACGTCTTGCACCACACTTTTTCTTTTTTCAAGCAGGTCAAGTATTTGCCGGTCTATTTGATCGATCTCTTTGCGCTGATCTTTAAGCTGGTCTTTATCGGACATTAGTTTTGTATAGTACTTAAGTAATTAATCGCAACCCCTCATTTCTGAGGCATTAACTTTCTGACTGTTGAGGGTTTATCAAGTGAGCTAAAAGTACCCCAATTCCCGCAAAAATGTGTAATAATGGAATGAATTCATTTGGTACTTGTTTTATTCCACTCGTTAGGTCGTTATCTTGTAATGATATGTCAGATTTTAAACTTCATTCACCCTGGGAGCCCGCAGGCGATCAACCCAATGCGATAAAAGAGCTTACCGAAGGAATTCAGCAGGGTGATAAATTTCAAACACTTCTCGGAATTACAGGGTCCGGTAAAACACGCACTGTTGCAGGTGTGATAGAAAACGTGCAAAAACCCACACTGGTGATGAGCCACAATAAAACCCTGGCGGCACAACTGTACCGCGAGCTGAGTGACTTTTTTCCCGAGAACCGTGTGGAGTTTTTTATTTCTTACTACGATTACTATCAGCCTGAAGCGTATATCTCGGCCCAGGATAAATACATCGAAAAAGATCTGTCTATCAACGAAGAGATTCAGCGGCTCCGCCTTCGGGCAACAAGCTCATTGTTATCCGGCCGGCGTGATGTAATTATCGTATCATCCGTAAGCTGTATTTATGGTATTGGTTCTCCTTCGGAATATGAAAAGTTGATTATCAGCCTGAAAACAGGACAGGAAATACCCCGCAATACTCTGCTCTACGATCTGGTGGATCTTCATTACCGGCGAAGTGACCGTGATTTTACCCGAGGAACATTCAGGGTTCGTGGTGATGTGGTGGATATCTACCCGGCTTATTCGGAAGAGGGTTTAAGGGTAACAATGTGGGGTGATGAAATTGAAAAGCTTGAGATTTTTGATGTAAATACCGGAAATATTATTGATGAAATTGATGAGTTCAGAATTTATCCGGCCTCACATTATGTAACCAGCAAGGGCAGGCTTGATGATGCAATAGAGCAAATCCGGGATGAGATGCACTGGCGGGTTGAAGTATTACAGGATGAGCAAAAGTACCTGGAAGCCAAGCGCCTTGAACAACGAACTCTTTTCGATATCGAAATGATGCAGGAGATCGGTTTCTGCTCTGGTATTGAAAATTACAGCCGGTATCTAAGTGCCCGTAAACCGGGTGAGCGACCTTACTGCCTGTTCGATTATTTTCCGGATGATTTTATGCTGGTGGTGGATGAAAGCCATCAAACCGTGCCACAAATCGGAGCGATGTATGGCGGCGACCGTTCACGAAAAATCGAACTTGTTGAGCATGGATTCCGGCTGCCATCAGCCCTTGATAATCGTCCGCTCACTTTCGAAGAATGGGAAAGCCTGATCAACCAGTGCATCTTTGTGAGTGCAACCCCGGCCGATTATGAGCTGGAAAAGTCAGATGGCGTATTTGTGGAACAGATTATTCGTCCAACCGGCCTGATGGAGCCTGAAATTGAAGTACGGCCGCTCGATACACAGGTTGATGATCTGCTTGATGAAATTGCAAAACGGGTTGAAAAGAATGAGCGGGTTCTCTGCATTACACTTACTAAACGGCTTAGTGAGGAATTGAGTGAATACCTGAAAAACCTTGGAATCAGCGCGGCCTACATGCACAGTGAGCTGGATGCGATGCAGCGCGTGGAAGTGTTATATAAATTCCGCCGGGGTGATTTCAGCGTTCTTGTAGGTATTAATCTGCTCCGGGAAGGAATCGATATACCGGAACTGAGCCTCGTGGCAATCCTGGATGCGGACAAAGAGGGATTCCTCCGTTCGGAAACCTCATTATTCCAGATTGTTGGGCGAGCAGCCCGAAATGTGGGAGGAAAGGCAATTCTGTATGCTGATAAAATGACGAAGAGCATCAAAAAAGTGGTGGAGGAAACCAACCGCCGCCGAAAACTGCAAAAGGAGTATAATGAGAAGCACGGTATCACCCCGAAAACTGTAGAAAAAGAACTGAAACCTTTGGTGGATCCATCCCTGATATCAACAAAAGATTTTGATTTTGATAGTTCTGATAAAGAAAAAGAAGATGATTATCTTGAGGTGGTAAAAGTAGCAGAGGAAGGCATACAGTACAAGGCAAGTCCCGCTATGAAAGAAGTTACATTTGAAAGCAAGGATAAATTTCTCGATTATTTACGCGATTCAATGTTAACTGCTGCTAAAAATATGGAATTTGAAGAAGCAGCCCGTATCCGCGATCAAATAGAAAAACTGGAAAAAGAATTATAAAGAGAACAACTAATGAGTAAAATCGATTTTTTCAAAACGTTTATTAAAGACAAAGATGTTGCCTCCATTGTACCTACCTCGCTACGATGCGTAAAAAAAGTTTGCACCAATATCGATTTTACAAAAGATATTACCCTTGTTGAATATGGACCCGGAAACGGAGTGTTCTCAAAATATCTGCTTGAACAGATGACACCAGGTTCGCGTATCATCATGATTGAAGCCAACGAAGATTTTGCTAAACATCTGAAAGAAACAATCAATGACCCCAGGGCCGAAGTTCATAACATTCTTGCAGGTGACGTAGAAACGATCCTGGAAAACGGTGAATCCGGAAATGTTGACTATGTGTTGTCGGGAATCCCTTTCTCATTTCTGAAGAAAGACAGAAAAAAAATTGTGCTCGAAGCCACTAAACGAATCCTGAAAGAGGGCGGGTATTTCCTGGCTTATCAAACAAGCGGCCACCTCAAAAAACCTGTGAAAGAAGTATTCGGCAATCTCGAAACCGACTT
>SLAU01000305.1 GCA_007126675.1 Balneolaceae bacterium | reverse complement strand
TTCGACCAAAAAGTTGAGCAGATCAGTTATCTCATGGAAACCTATCCGGGGCGAGAGTTTATACTTGTTGGTGATTCGGGTGAGCTTGATCCGGAAGTGTATGCTACCATTCGCGAAAAATACCCTGATCAAATCAGGGAGATTTACATTCGCGATGTTGTTAACGCACGCGAAAATAATCCTGAAAGGCTCGAAGGGATGCGAATTATTCGTGCACGTACAATTGAACCCGGTGTTACTCAGTTTTCAAGATAGAGGCAAATTAAAAATCACCCCAAAGAATAGCAGCGCTTTCCCTTGTTGGTTCAAACCCGACTGCAATACCAATATCAATAGTTAAATTACTGAGTCGCATTCGGGATCTTATCCCCGCACCATAAATAGATCTTGAGTTCGAAAGAAATGTTCTTCCTCCTTCCGATAAATCACCAACAGTTTGTGAAAACAAAACCAGGTAAATATTTGAAAGGTAAACGGGCAGCGTCAATCCTCCATCATCCGGATATGTTATGGGGATAGTATAGCGTGTTCCGATCACTCCCACATCATTTATTCCCTGCAAAGGAATTGTGCTGAATGCTGATGAATAAACAGACTGATTATTAAAGATTGGAACTTCTGATTGACGAAACAGCTGGCCGGATACTCTCAGAGACTGATTGAACCGGGATAACGGTGATACAAATGCAATAAGTCCCGCCCTGAAACCACGCCTTTTTGAAAACCTGGCAATACCCCCGGCACCGGGACCAAAATCAACTTCCAAGTCAGTCTCGTTCAGACGAAGCCTTGTTTGCGTAAAAAGCACCAAACCGGAATTTGGCTGTACATCCCGAACATTCTGCCTCAGTTTAAAATTTAGTGTGGTGTTTATACCTGCTACATGCTCAGGCACAAAATCAGACTGGCTTTTACGTGCATCCGTTACTCTTAAAAAGCGGAATTGCTTTAAGCTGTACTCCGGCTCAATAAGCAGCGAAGTAGTTCGAACATTTTGTTCAAACCGGTATCTGAAGGGAATTGAAACTTTTGCACCTCTCTCCTGCAAAATAGTTCTGAAGAGGAAAGTCTGATCCTGAAACGATTGCCTGAAAGTAGTGAGATTCGGCTGATCAAAAACACTGACATTAAATCCCGGATAAAAAGATCTGTTTTGATACTCGATATCATACCAGAAGCGGCCAGAAAACATTGTTGCTGTCGCATAATAAGCATGGCTGTTTAGCTGATCTACACTTGCAAGGCTTAATCCGGGGCGATCAATATCGCTGGAAATTGAGCGAATTATGGGGGCCCGGTATCTTGGAACCAACCATCGGCTCCCGGTTCTGTATTCACTGTACACCCAGTCAGATTCGTCAACTTCAGTATCCCTGTTAAGTAATGGTCTGTCGATTAATGCTGAAACTGTTTCATCCATTCCCCATTGGTCCTGCTCAAGTTCTTCATATAACAGGCTTTCCCTTTCAATTAAATATGGCAGCTGTTCATTTCTTGTCTGCCCGATGTAAGCCAGCGTTTCGCCATCGGGTGAGAAAGAACCTTCAAAGGCATTGTATAATGACCGGGTAACCATTGAAATATTATCACTGGCTACATCATATTCGTATAGATTTAACGTACCGTTTTTATCTGAAGCAAATAGCAGTTTATCACCTGACGGATGCCACTCTGGGTCGAATACTGAACTTTTTGCAAAAACAATATCTGGATCACGATCAAAGAGTTTGTCAGTAAGCGGTAATGTTTCAATCCATATCCCCTGAACTCCATGTTTTCTTCCAAGCAGTGCTGCCTGATAACTATTGACAGGATTAAAGTCGATTTCAATTACAGAACTGTTTTCATCCATCGGATACGTTTCAGACGGCTCGCCAGAATCGCGATCAACTTTCACAAGCTGCTGCCGCTGATCTATAGTTTGCAGAGCATAAATTGTATCACCATTGAATTGAGGTGAGATCAGCCTTGCATTTTTAGAGAGCCTCTCACTTCTGCCGGTTTCGACGTTCAGAATATGAATGTCTGACCTGAACACATTATCATATTTCGAATCTGCATGATAACGGGAGTAAACCACATTTCCAGTTTCCGGGTTGTAATCATAAATGCGGTCACCGGTTATACTTACACGGTACAGTTGCCGGGTTCTGTTATCATCAAATGAATGAGTAAAAAAGCCTGCCGTCCGGTTACAAGATGATGAATAAAAAAGTATTTCTGATTCGCTTATCCAGATCGGTTTGCTTGCATTTCTGCATGATGCTTTAAGTTCTATTTCTTTTCGGTTTACATCCGTTGATTGGCCAAGCTCTTCGAGCCTTTCCCTTTCTTTTGCATGGGCGGCTTCAGAAAAATCATTGTATAGCTCTGAAGCTCTTTTTCCGGTTACTTCTCTGAGTGCAAATCCGAAACCCATTTCCGGTCGTTTATGATGGCGTTCAATTGCTTTCCTTGTAACATCGTCACCGTAGGTTTCCTGCAGCCAGTATATAAATTTGTATCCACCAACGTAGTGCCTGTTGAAAGGGGTAGTGTAGGTTGATATATGAAAAAGCTGCCCAACTGACCATTCATCCGGTGTATTCAAAAGTGCATTAAACTGATTATTGAAGTACGGATAATTACCCCGCCCCGATTGTGGCATGGTATTATGACTTTCGTGGTGAACGGCTATTCCTTCCAGTACTCCCAAAGGAGCTGCTGTATGAATTGAACGCTCAATATCTTTTGAAAAAATTCCTAAACTGCCGGTAATCGTGTTTGGATTACTGTTGCTTAAATGCAAAGCATGTACCAGTTCATGAGGTAATACCGATTCGAGCCATGAGCCCGATTGCGGATTAAGAGCTTTTCCCTTTATCGGAGCAATTTCAACTTCACTTCTGAAATTAAAGGGGCTCACAAAACCGTTCGACCTGTCGTTTTGCGGATTCAATATAAAAGGAAAGTCGCGTAATGAACCGCCAACAAGTTTTTGAATATCATCATAATCTTTCTCAAGAATACGTAGCGACTGCTCAGCAATCTCGCGGTAATCTGCCGGATAAATCACTCTGAACCGTTCGGTTTGAATTTGCTGCCAGTCTAAATCCGGTAACCGATACTGTGTACTGTAAACCTGAGAGAAGAGATCCTGAACTCCGAATAAAGTGAAAAAAATTGCTATCGCAAAATATCGCATATGGAAATGGCTAAAATCGAATCTGAAAATAGATGTAGAACAATGAAAATGCTGTTAAAAATATGATTCCTGAAATTGCAAGCCATTTCAGCCAGGGAGCAGGTCTGTATTCAGGAGCAACCTCCGGATGAAATATCAACTTGAAATTAATATAAGCTAACACGGGCGCTATTAAAAAAGATAGTGTGGTTGCGAGATCAATCAGAAATCGAAACCTGTCTCCCATTAATAGCAAAAATAGCAATGAACAGATACAAGTACCCGCAAGCAGCCATGGATAATAACGTTTCTTTTCCTGCTCATTGTATGACGTATTGAATACCCCGATTATTTCATTAAATACTCTTGGGTAGGTATCTGTTACCGTAAAAGTTGTGCTGAACATTGTAGTAAAAGCACATATTATGATGATGAAATAAGCCCACTCCCCCAACGAAAGTGTGTACAGTTCCACAAGCTGCTGCGAAAAACCTGCTGCACTTTCTGCATAAGAAGCACCAGAACCATACATAACCAATGCGCCTAAAATCAGAAAGGCAACTGCAAAAAATGCCGCTCCTATGTAACCAACATTAAAATCAAACAACGACTCTTTCAGCTTTGGTTTATATCCTGTTTGTTTTTCGCGCTCAAGGGTCCAGATGCTGTGCCATACAGATGCGTCAATCGGAATTGGCATCCACCCCATCAAAGCGATCAAAAATGCTACGCCCGAAACTGTCCATATTTCAGGCGGAACCACTTCAGTAACTGTATGATGTTCTCCGTTGTACAGTGCTACAGATAATGCTACAATTGTTGAAACAGCCAAAACAACCATAAAAAACTTTACAGCTCCGTCAAGAATCGAGTAACTGCCTCTCAACAGTATCAAAAAACATATACCAAGAATAATTACACTCCAGAGCTGTGTTGACAACTCAAGCCCGGTAAGATGATTTGCAAGGCTAGCCGTTACTATGGTAACTGCTGCCTGTATAGCGAAAACAGTACCAACAGTGAATATTATAAAAACCCAAATTGCCCAACCGGCAAGTTTCTTGTATCCCTGCACCATATTATTACCTGTAGCAATAGCATATCGCGGTCCAAATTCCAGAAAAGGATATTTAAAAATATTTGCCAGAATAACCGCCCAGAGTAAAGCAAAACCAAACTCGGCTCCTGCCCTCGTTGACTGCACAAGATGTGAAACACCAATCGCAGCAACAGCCATTATCAGACCCGGGCCTAAACTCTTTCTGATTCCTGACCAATTAACATTCATTTTTTACATACTGTTATGATTAAAACGGAACAATTATAGCAAACTTTTTTTTATTATTATAGAAGCAGGTAGACACATTAATTGCTTTACAAAACAGCGATCAAAAACTTACCTGCTTAAACTAAGACATGCAGTTCTGATCGATCTGACATGAAACTTTAACTTCAATCCAAGAGGTACTACATGGTAAGTGAAAAAAAAGTTGACCAGATCCTGAATATTGATGGTAAACTACTCATCTCAATAACATTATCAACCCATAAAAAAGGAGAAGAAGTAAAACAAAATTCAATTCGCTTTAAAAATCTTCTTACCCAAACCACTGAAAAACTAAAAGATAAAGGCCTGAAAGAGAAAGAAATAAGCAAGCTGTTGAAACCTGCAACTGATCTGTTGGCTAAGCCGTTGTTTTGGTCACATCAGGATGAGGGTCTTGCGGTTTATATAAGCAATGATTATTTCGAATACTTTCATCTGCCTTACCCGGTTGAAGAGAAAGCATACATAAATGAGTCTTTTTTGATCACTCCCCTACTGCCGATGCTTAGCCTTGATGGTACGTTTAGTGTGCTTGCCGTGAGCAGAAAAAAAGCCCGGCTCTTGCACTGTACCCGAAATGAAGTTTTTGATATCACTCCTGAAGATGCGACAACTTCTCTCGATGAGTACCTGGAGGTTACACCCGAAAAAGAGCTCCAGTACCATACCGGTGCCGATGGTAAGGAAGCCATGTTCTTTGGCCATGGTTCAGGCGGCGAAGTGAAACGGGTAATTGCCGAACAATATTTCCGCGAGCTCGAAAAACAGATCACCTCTGTAATGAATAAATATAGCGAGCCGCTGATCCTGGTCGGGCTAGAAGATAATATCGCATTCTATAAAACGATAAACGGCTATAAAAGAACTCTCACTGATTCGATTGATTCCAATCCTGATGAGCTGAATGATAATCAGCTTAAAGACCTGGGCTGGACTGAAATTAAACGATACTTCCTGAAAGACATGTATAACTCTCTGGAACAATTCTCAGAGTCGAACAGCGACAGAGTTTCAAATAATATGGCTGAAATAGTTGAAGCTACCGTAATGGGTAAGTCAGATACAATATTCATTTCAAAAGGTGAAGTACGGTGGGGACATTATGATCCTGAATCGCACCAGGTGCACTTTACCGACCGGCCAAGTAATGGTGATGTTGACCTGATGAATTGGCTGGCTATAAAAGGCAGAAAAACCGGCAGCAAAGTATATGTACTGCCGCGTGAGGAAATGCCGCGCCATTCAACAGTAGCGGCTGAATTCAGATTCTAAACTTATATTTATGATCAGGAAAGGGAGAGTTAACCGCTCTCCCTTTTTTATTTGATACATCAGTTTATAGATAATTCACAGATTTTTTCAATTTCGTTAATTATGTTTTAAGCGTTAACAGCCTTATAAGCAACACCCGTTTTTGTTCTAATTAATAAATCCATAAAAGATGAAATTATATCTGCTACCTTTTCTTATCGTTTTTTCGTTTTCAACATCCCTTGCAGCACAGGATATTGAACCATCTCTCGAATACTATCTGCCTCAGGATATTGAATATGATTCTGATATTCCCACTCCGGCTGAAATAATTGGTCACGAGATAGGCACCTGGCATATCACTCACGATAAGCTTGTGTATTACATGCGGGCTGTGGCGGAAGCATCCCACCGGGTTGAATATTATGAATATGCTTACACATATGAAGACCGTCCCCTGGTGATGCTGACTGTGACTTCGCCTGAAAATCACAATTCAATAGAAAGAATCAGAGAAAACCATCATCTGCTGAAAGATCCTTCCCAATCCGGTGATCTTGATATCAGCACAATGCCGGTAATCATAAACCTGGGTTACAGTGTTCACGGAAATGAGCCAAGCGGTTCAAACGCAGCTCCATTAATGGCTTACTACCTGGCAGCCGCACAGGGACCGGAAGTGGAAGAAATTCTTCAAAATTCTGTAATTCTGATCGATCCAAGCCTGAATCCCGACGGGCTGCAGCGATTTTCGACCTGGGTTAATCAGCATAAAAGTTTACACGGCACGGTTACTGACCGGGGTGACAGAGAGTATAATGAAGTTTGGCCCGGCGGACGAACCAATCATTACTGGTTTGACCTGAACCGCGACTGGATGCCGGTTCAGCATCCGTCAAGCCGCGGTCGCATCAATATGTTTCACAAATGGCTGCCTAATGTACTCACCGATCATCACGAAATGGGCACGGATGCCACTTACTTTTTCCAGCCCGGTGTACCTTCACGAACACACCCGTTAACGCCTCAGCGAAATCAGGATTTAACGATGGCTATAGCTGAATATCACGCCGAAGCACTTGATGAGATGCAGGAACTCTACTATACCCGGGAACGCTTCGATGATTTTTACTACGGCAAAGGATCTACGTATCCGGATATTTTTGGTTCGATTGGTATTTTGTTTGAACAGGCAAGTTCAAGAGGACATGCGCAGGAAAGTATACATGGTGTGGTAGAATTTCCATATACCATCAAGAATCAGTTAACCACTTCATTTTCTACAGTAAAAGGCTCTGTAGAGCTTCGCGAGGAGTTACATGATCACATGCGCTTATTTTATCGTGAAGCGGCTCAGGAGGCCTCTGCTTCGTCTGTAAAGGGAATTATTGTGGGTGACTTTAAAGACAAGACAAAGACCTGGCATTTAGCTGACCTTCTATCCTTCCACGATATTGAAATGTACAATCTGGCACGTGATGTTGAATTTGACGGGTACCAGTTTAAGAAAGATCAGGCTATTGTAATTCCTGCCGAACAAACTCAGTTTAAATTTATAGAAGCAATTTTTGAACGGCGCACAGAGTTTCCTGATACTCTTTTTTACGATGTTTCCACATGGACCCTGCCCTATGCGTTTAACCTGCCGTTTGCTGAGCTGAATCAAAGCCAGTTTGCAAACTCATTGTTAGGTGACAAAATCGAAAAGCCTGAGTTTCCGGAAGGCAGAATTATTGGCGGCAGAAGCGATTATGCTTATCTGTTTGAATGGAATGAGTATTATACACCCCGAACTTTGTACCGTTTACAGAAAGAGGGCGTGCGGACAAAAGTTTCCACAGCTGAGTTTGAAGCCGTTACACTTCAGGGAGTTAAAAATTTCAGTTATGGAACCATTCTTGTTTCACTTGGCACTCAGGATGTTAATGAGACTAAGATCTACAGAATTTTGCAGCAAGCTGCCAAAGAGGATGGCGTGGATATCTACAGCGTAGGTACCGGCCTGAACCCATCCGGAATTGATCTTGGAAGCCCCAGCTTTATAAATCTCGAAAAACCCAAAACAGCAATACTTGGAGGAGCGGGAATAAGAGGAAATGATGTTGGTGAAATCTGGCACTTGTTCGATCAGAGGTTTCACATGCCAATCAGTATTATCGATAAACACAGGCTG
Source organism: Balneolaceae bacterium (assembly GCA_007126675.1). GTDB lineage: Bacteria > Bacteroidota > Rhodothermia > Balneolales > Balneolaceae > SLAU01. The sequence goes on along the minus strand of SLAU01000305.1, from coordinate 5,974 downwards.
AGCCGTGTTGATCTTGACCGATACAATGTTTTGATAATGGTTCAGGGTTTTTACAATGATCTGACTGACAGGGATACAGAGCAAATAAAGCGCTGGGTTCGTAATGGAGGTACGCTTATTTTGAATAAAAACGCAGTGAACTGGGGTATTAACCAGGATCTTGCAAACATTGAACTTGTGGATCGTGAAAGTATCTATGAAACAACTGCTTCAGGAGTTTATGCCAATCTCTTCTATGATCGCGGAGCCCAGGTAATCGGAGGTTCAATATTTAATGCCAAACTGGATGTTACACATCCGATCGCATACGGTTACAGCCGGGAGCATCTGACGATTTTCAGAAATTCGAATACGTTTCTTGAAATCGCTGAAAATCCATATGCAACTCCGTTACGATATACAGATGATCCGCTCGCAAGCGGCTATATTTCAGATCAAAACCTTGAATTGATTTCAGAAACTGCTTCAATAATTATCAGCAGGCATGGCAACGGGAATGTGATCAGTTATATCGACAACCCGGCATTCAGGGCATTTTGGTTTGGAACGAATAAACTGCTGATGAATGGTGTGTTTTTTGGTAACACGATTAGCGGGGCATCTGCGAATTAACCGGATTTCACACCGGATGCAGCTGGTTTTAAGGAGATTTTCCGCCAACCGGAGGATTCAAAAAATGAGTTCCACTCGTTATTTGTTATCACCGATTTGTACAGGCAGGTTACGTTCATCATGGTAAAAAAGCAATTTTTGGGCTTGGAATTGTGATGATGCCCAAAGAAAGGTCTGAACCAGTATAACTTTCTGACACTTTTCACTGGGGAAAAGTGTCCCGCCAAAGGTGTCCCTTTTGGAAAAACCCACCGACTGGGATTTCTTGCAGTGGGGTTTCTTGCCCGGCTATGCGATGTAAAAAACGATGACCCATCACTTTTTAAACTGTTTACTAAAATCTCATCGGAGCGTTTTTTACACCCATCGCACATGCCGGTCAAAAAATCAAACACCACCTTCAGAAATCGCAATGCCGGTAATCATTTTCATTTTTAAGTAACTCATAACCTAAAATAGAAAGCCCCGGCCTCTGATTCGTGAAGGCGATAAGCAGAGCGGGGCGAGGGAGGCGAAATCTTCAGGAAAAGTAAGCCGGGGAAAAACTACATGTCTTCATAAATGTCCCGGCGATGCCCAATGCGAACAACCAGGATTACAACGTTTTCATCCTGAATTTGGCTGATGATCCGGAAATCGCCTACCCGGTAGCGCCATAAGCCTTTCATTCGACCTTTCAGTGAGGTACCGGTTCTTCGCGGGTCTTCGTCAGTGGCCAGGGTTCCGCGCAGCCATTCCAGAATCCGATCCTGGGATTGCAGGTCTAACTTTCGGAGTTCTTTGCGGGCGCGGTTATCAAATTCAACCTTCCAGGTCATCGCCACGTTCTAACTGTTCCAGGCTCCAGTGTTCGCCTTCAGGCTGTTCAAGCCGGTGTTCAGCGGTATATAAATCTTCCATTTCGTCCAGCTTTTCTTCCAGCGCCTGGCGGATATAATAGGTTTTGGTGCGCCCGGTGAGCCTGGCCAGTTCATCAAGCCGTTTTTCTACAGCCTCTCCTAAACGTACGGTAATTGGCATCTTATCAGAATTTGTTTACATGTAATACAAGTACGACAAAGATACACTTTTCGTATCTAAGAACGAATAAAAATATTATTTATCCAACAGATGACCGGTACGTTTTTACAAACATCGCCTGCGGTAAGCAAAATCCTGAAACGCTTTCAGAAATCAAAGGCCGGAAATTTTTTCTTTTTTTGAAGGATTAATCGCCTGAATAATGATTAAATGGCCTCTGATTCGTGAGGCGAAAAGCAGAGCGAGGCGAGGAAGACGTTTTGATCAATCGTACCGATGATAAATGGTTTGCTTGGGAAATGTGAGATGGACCAGAAGGATATCTTCTTTCAAAGAAATGAATTGTACTCTTTAGCGTTTATTATTTATTATAGTTAATACCTTTAACAGAATATCATTTCTAATGAAAGAAATCACACTAAAAATTCCGGATCATAAGGTCGATTTTGTGATGAAGCTTATCGAACAGTTAGGGCTGGAAGTATCTGATGAACCGGAAATCCCGGAAGAACACATGGAGATAGTACGGGAGCGTATTCGAAAGTCCGACATGAAACCCGGCCGACTCCTGGATTGGGAAGAGGTAAAAGATAGTTTCAAGTTTGAATCATGAATTTTACCATCCGAATTGAACCGGAAGCCGGTGAGGATATTCAGGAGGGCATTGATTGGTATAATGAACAGCAAACCGGGTTAGGAAAAGAGTTTCACATTGCAGTTAAAGCCCGCTTCAAGAAATTACAAACGAACCCATTTTACCAGGTTCGCTACGAAAATGTACGCTGTCTGCCATTAAAAAAATATCCATATATGATTCATTTCACCATTCATGAAGAACGCAAGATGGTAGTCGTGCATGCTGTTCTGAATACATCAAGAGATCCAAAAAGCTGGAAAGTAAGAAAAATTTCAACGTAGCTGCATCCAGCAGGTAATATTCTTCTTTGCCGAATACTTCTTTGTAATACCGCTGTCTTCTTCGCTCTCGCTCCCCGAAGGTCGGGACAGGCAGGACAGGCTCCCGCTGTTTAACAGTATTCGTTATCGCCGATTTGTACTGGGAGATTACGTTCATCGTACCAAAAATGCAAACCGCGGTTGTTATTTGCTGCTATCCCCTTGTGCTTGTCGATAATCAGGTTGCCGTTTGCATCGTAGTAAAAGTACCGGGCATAAGGCGCGCGGGGCGGTGGCCCAGTCTGCCGGTTTGGAGCATCCGGCGGCGCAATCCACCTGCGTGCGGTGCAGGGCCAGGGTTTTATCGCCTCCCTGGGTCAGGTTCCAGGTGTGCCCGCCGTAGGTTGTTCCGGTCCATATCCACATTTCAGCCAGGCTCAGCAGCTCTACCGGAACGGAAATGGTTATGCACACTTCGGTTAATCTGCTGTCTATTCTTCATACATCGATACTTCGGTTCAGAGTAGATTCGGATAATACACCGGTTCGTCGCAACCATGCTGCAATTGTTTTCAGACAGCAAGCGTTGTATATTGAAAAAGCTTTCAAAAAAGTAAATATTCGATGGACGCACTTATCATAAAAAGTAAAAGCCAAAGTGACCTGAAGCTTGTTAAAGAACTGGTCGAAAAAATGGGTCTTGAATCCAAAAGCCTTTCTGAAGAAGATATTGAGGACCTGGGCCTTACTATGCTGATGAAAAAGTCTGACCGCGCAAAAACCGTATCAAGGGAATCAGTGATGAAAAAACTTGCCGGTAAATGAAGGTTGTTTTTCTTGAAAAGTTCAGCAAAGACCTGGACAAATTAAAAGACAATAAGGCCCGGCAAACCATTAAAAATGCAATTCTTAAATTAGAAGAAGCGCCAACACTGCACAACGTAACCGGCCTGAAGCGCCTGAAGGGAGAGAAAGATGCATACCGACTGCGTGCCGGGAACTACCGCATCGGCCTGTATATCCATGGCGAAACGGTTGAAATGGCAAGAGTAGCCCACAGAAAGGATATTTATGACTTTTTTCCCTGAAAAAATCAGCTTAAATCCTGAAGAATAATATCAGGCATTTTCTGTGATTGAACACCATCAGACGACCTCTCTCACTGAAAATGCGCACAGCATCAATGCCCTGTCCCTGATGTTATACTCTTCGATACCGTTATCTCTTATTAGAATCGCTTGCCCCTACGCTTACCCGCCCTGAAGTTTGGCAAAGACTCCCGCCGTATAACGATATTCGTTATCGCCGATATGTACAGGCAGGTTACGTTCATCGTACCAAAAATGCAATTTTGAGTTTGAATTTGTGATGCTGCCCAAAGTTTTGAAAGGAGAGTGTAAATCAAAATGAACTTTTGACTTTCTGAAGTATTTCCAGAATCGCTTGCTGTTTCAAATGATTAAATTTTGTTTTTATCAGGGATTTTCTGATCGTCACAATTTTATTACATCGCACTTCAGATTGTACCGGCAGGGCTTCCTTTGTATCTTTTTCTTTTAGCTGGTAAGAAAACTCATTTTCACGGATCGTACTTGTAATCGGACAAATTAAAACATCTTCATCCAGGTCATTGGACTTTTTATTTGAGATAATGACTGCCGGGCGGTATTTATACTTTTTGAGATCATCTGAAAAGGGATAAGGTACAATAATGATATCTCCCTGTTTATACATATCCCTTTTGTTTGAAAAACTCATCCCAATGTTCGTTTTCCGGATTATCCCACAACTCTTTGAGTGATTCTTCAGAGAGTTTGGTCAGCCCGGATGATTCTTCCATCTCTTCAAATGATATATCATCCTCCAAAATCAACTTTTTTATCTCTAATCGGGTTTTTTCAGGCAGGGTTTTGTACAATTCAAGAAGGGCTTTTGCCTGTCGGTTTATTTTATTTTTTGTAATCATCTCTTTACCTGTAAAAAATAATTTATCTGCTGTTATAACTCAATATATAAGAATCACAATCAATAATCACAATAGATCAAGTGTTTGAATCCGTAGCCTTTGTTGGAAAATACGCCTGCGATCAGGTTGGCGTCCATGATGTAATATTCTTCAACTGTGCCCACTTTTTTGTAGTAGCGTTGCCCCCTTCGCTTTCGCTCCCCGAAGATCGGGACAGGCAGGACAGGCTTCGCGGTATAACGGTATTCGTTATCGCCGATTTGTACCGGCAGGTTACGCTCATCGTACCAAAAATGCATTTTTTGGTTTTGGGTTTGGTTTTGTGATGTTGTCCAAAGTTTTGAAAGGAGAGTGTAAATCAAAATGAACTTTTGACTTTCTGAAGTATTTCCAGAATTGCTTGCTGTTTCAAATGATTAAATTTTGTTTTTATCAGGGTTTTTCTGATCGTCATCCCAATGGGGAAAACCAAATACCACCTTCGGAAATCGCAATGCTGGTTTTTTTCTTTTTTACATAACTATTAAATACAAAAAAGCTTCGATCACATTGAGAAATCGGAGCTTTTAAATTGTACACCCGAATCAACTACGCTAAAGCTTCGTAGATCAGGCTGGATTCTACCTCTAATCGCCTGATTCGTAGTCAGGTTATAAATCGGCCTTTATTGTACATTAATGAATTTTTATGTAGATACTGTTCAAACTCATGTACAAACTGACCACGGTTTTTGGGAAACAGGTTTTCCTGAATGGTAGTTTTATTGCATACACCATTTGGGATATAAACCGTTGAATTACTATAATAAGCGATAATTACTCATAAACTGAAATGCCATATGAAAGAGATCATACTGAATGTACCGGATCACAAAGTTAATTTTGTGATGGAACTCATTGAGCAGCTTGGACTGGAGATACAACAGGAAACTGAGATTCCGGATGAACAACAAAAAGAGGTAAACCGTCGGCTGGATCTGGTTGACAGCGGAGAAATGAGCATCCGAAATTGGAATGAGGCAAAGAAAGAGATTTTTAATAAATAGCTAATGGCAGTCACTCTCACAATAGCCAAGGCTGCGGAAATGGATCTGCGTGAGGCGTTTGTGTGGTACGGGGAAAGAGAAATCAGCCTCGGGTTTCGCTTTGAGGAAAACATAACCAACGCTTTACAATCTATTCTAAATAATCCCCTGTAATTTCCAATCCGATACGGGGAAACCCGTGTATGTTTCCTGCAAGAATTTCCATACGGTATACATTACAGAATCAAAGAGAATCAAATTTTGATTGCAGCCGTTTTTCATACATCACGAAGCCCGAAAATATGGGAAAAGCGGTGAATCTCCACCCCGTTACCCAGAATATTCCAGTAATCCAGTTCGTAGCCTGTTCCTTCGTTGGAAAATACGCCTGTAGTAAGCTCTGCATCCATTAGGTAATATTCTTCTTTGCCGAATACTTCTTTATAATACCGCTG
>SLAU01000106.1 GCA_007126675.1 Balneolaceae bacterium | reverse complement strand
CCACTCGTAACCGAATCCAGGCGATGAACTATTTTTGCATCCGTATAACCCATTTCGTGCAATATACTGTGAACAGTATTTTTGTAGTATCGGCCTCCCTGATGAACAGGCATGGGCGCCGGTTTCCAGACTAAAAGCCAGTCTTCATGTTCTTTAAGCACCCGTAACTCATCCGGCACTGAGGGCTCTTTAATCCGGGGATTGAAGTGCCTGATAATTTGCCCAGTTTTTAGAATATGTTCTGCCGTTGCAGGCTCAGAGTTAATCTGAACCCATTTATCAGTAATTCTTCTTTTCCACTCATCTGTGCTAATAAATGGGAAACGGTCTTTTAACAGATCAAGCAAAACTGCTCCCGAATCAGCCTCTTTCACTTTTAGTTCGCGCCAAAGAGGATAAGGTTTTACGATACGAACTTTACTGCTTTTGAAGTTCACGCTGTTTAAAATCGTCATCAAAATAGTTGTACCACTTTCGAAATGGCTTGAATGCATTATCGGGATCAAACGGCCTTTTGTATTCACTCTCTTTGCATTCTTCACTGCAGCAACCTTCCATTAACTCGGCACCCTTTTCTGAGCAGATGAAAAGTTTATTACACTCCATATTTGCGCAGTTAATATAACTGTCGGCAGGTTTTCCTGTAATTTCGCACCGTGCAATTGGCTGCAGATCTTCTTTGTTCACAGGAACTACCAGCCGGTCATCAAATACAAAACATTTTCCTTTAAAGTGTTTCCCCTCCTCCTGCTTCGCATATTCCAATATTCCGCCATGCAGCTGATTTACATCATCCCAGCCTTTCTTTTTCATCAGTACGGAAAACTTTTCGCAGCGAATTCCACCTGTGCAATACATAAGCACTTTTTTATCCTTCGGCAGGTCTGCTTCGTCCAGCCATTTGGGGAAATCATAAAAATTTTCCACATCCGGTTTTATTGCACCATCAAAATGACCGACTTCCGATTCATAATTATTACGCACATCAATCAGTATATAATCCTCCTGCGATTCCATCACATTGCGCCACTCAGCAGGTGACAGATGCTTACCACCCTCTTCAGGATTCAGGCCATCAACGTGGATCGAAACAATTTCATCGCGCACTTTACAGGTAAGTTTTGGAAACGGGATGGTGTCAGATTCTTCCGTTTTAAATTCGGTCTCTTCAAAACCGGGCAGGCTCCACACATATTCTTTGTACTTTTCCATCTGCTCCGGTGTGCCGGCTATCGTGCCGTTCAAACCTTCAGGCCCGATGTACACCCTGCCTTTCACACCAAGATCTTTTAAAAACCGTTTGTGCTCCTTACAAAATCTCTCAGGTTCATTAATATTATTAAACTTATAGTAAAGTATTACTTCGTATTTCATATCCTTAACAGACGATTTAACCCTTAATTTCGTTGATTTTTGGATGAACCTGTAATTTACGATCTTTTCAGGCAGATGTACATCAGCAAATTGCCGTATATGAGAACTCTTTTATACCAAATACTACTTTTTGGATTACTTTTCTCAGGATTTGATTCCGCTCTGGCTCAGAATCAGCATTTCGAGATACATACCCACCATCATCCGGTACTGCAAAAAATTGATGAGATGAGTGAAACTGGACAGTTAACAAAAGAGGATGCATTATTGCAGAAGTTTTATACCGGTTTTAGCCCGGATAAACTTTCAAATCATCTCACTGAACTAAATAAGACTCCTGTTAAATGCATGGTTCCTGTCATGAAAGAGTTTTACTCAATCAGAGATCAATTAAGCGAGGCCGTTATTTCTGAAATTGAGAATTTAATTACAAGGTCCGATGACTCTCAAACATCAGAATATTTATCCCCTGCCGGTAATTTCATTTTTTATTACGAAACATCGGGTAATGATGCCGTACCTGCTGAAGATTCCAACAATAGCGGTGTACCTGATTATATAGAAAAAGCTGCTTTTGCGGCAGATTCTTCATACAGGTATCAGGTAGAGCAATTAGGCTTTACAGATTTCAGGTTAACTGATCCTTACGAAGTGTTTTTCAGAAACTTCAATTTTTACGGAACCACTACTGCATCAGGCGGAACAACATACATAACAATTCATAACAATTTTATCGGTTTTCCGCCCAACACGCACCCAGAAGGTCATCAAACAGGTGCACTATATGTAACAATTGCTCATGAAGTAAAACACGCTATTCAGTATGCCGCTAATCAGTGGAGAGGCTCAGCAGGAAGTTTTAACTGGTCTGAAATGGACGCCACGCTGATGGAAGAAACCGTGTTTGATGATGTAAATGATTATTACAATTATATTAAGTCAGGATTTGATTCTTTCGAACCAAACTCTAACTCCATATTTGGAAATCCGCAATCTGCAACTCCGGGTGCATACTGGCACATAACATGGATGCTCTATTTTGTTGAGCAATTTGGTATGGATTTTTGGGTAGATGTATGGAGCCATGTGGAAGAAACGGCTAACATCAATTTTTTTGAAGCTACCGAAATTGAATTAACAGCACGCGGCACTGATTTGTCTGAACAGCATCTGAAAAATCACCTTTGGCATGCAGCAGCAGGCGAGTTTTCAACAAATGATTTTGGATTTCAAGAAAGGGAGTTTTATCCCAATGCAAATCTAATTGCAACATTTGAAGAATTACCGGACAGCCTTCCTAATGAAAGAACATTAGGAGCAAGAGCTGCAAACTATCTTAAAGTATTACCACCTTTAAATGAAAACGGCCAGGCCAAGATTACTGTAGAACACTCCGAACCAAACTTTGGAATTGGTACTCTTGCAGTATTCAATAACGGAACAACCGACTACAGGCTGGACTTTTCCACTGTTAATACAACAAGCATGGAAATACAAACAAACTGGGCATTGGAAAGTATTGAACGCTTGCATATTGCCGTAGTAAATACTTCGCTCGATCAGTCTGCGCAATATAAACTTTTCGTAGAATCCGGCGAGTTTTCAACCATTGACAGCACCGAGCTTGCCCGACAGTTTGAATTAAAGCAAAATTTTCCAAATCCTTTCAATCCTTCCACAACCATTCAGTTTCAGCTTTTTGAGCCTACAAATGTGTCTCTGAAAGTATATGACTCTTTAGGACGATTGATTGAAACTATTATAAATCAGGATCTGCCACCGGCAAATCATCAGTTTTCTTTTGATGCCTCGGGATTACCTTCCGGTGTATACTTTTACCGTTTGAGTACACCTGAAAGGCAGGAAACCAGGAAAATGCTTCTGATTAAGTGACTTGACGTGAGTTAGGCAAAAAGAGTTTACAATAAAGGATCTGTGACTGTCCACAATAAGATGTGAAATTGCAAAACATTAGTAAATTTGTCATGCCGGACCCCGATCCGACATCTCCTAACTTTGTCAACAGCAAGAGATTTTGTGTCGAACTCAGATTAATTTTTCAGCTCACTTTGTAATCAGTTCCAAAACAAGATAGTCGGCAATTTTTAATCCTTCGCGTGTTAGTGAAATGCTGTGTTCTCCTGTCACTATGTACCCTTTTTTATCCTGCTCCAGCATCCACTCCTTCTGAGCTTCACTCAGCTTATATCCATACTTCTCACGAAGATTCTGAACTGAAATGCCTTTTTTGGTTCTCAGCCCAAGCATCAGTCTCTCTTCAGCAAGTGCATTCAAGTCTAAAATTTCTTTTTCTTCTTTTACCTGATCACATTTTTGATCCAGATATAATTTCAAATCTCTGCGGTTACTCCAACGTTCTGCCATTGTATCACTTCTCCAGAAAAGTGAATGTGCGGAGGGCCCAAGGCCCAGATAATTTTCATGCTGCCAATAACTGCTGTTATGCACAGCTTCTTTCCCCGGTTTAGCGAAGTTGCTTACTTCATATTGCTCTATCCCGGCTTCAGCAAGCATATCGGT
>SLAU01000125.1 GCA_007126675.1 Balneolaceae bacterium | reverse complement strand
TGAGCTGATCGTGTGTGCAATAAATATGAGCATCATCCTGTGTAAAGCCCCGTACGCGTGATAGCCCGTTTAATTCTCCGGATTGTTCATAACGGTAAACCGTTCCGAATTCAGCCAGCCTTATCGGCAGCTCACGATAGCTTCGTAAATCCGAAGAATAAATCCTGTGATGATGCGGACAGTTCATCGGCTTCAGCATATATTCATCGCCTTCAACCCCGATGGGATCAAACTGCGAAGCTTTGTAATAGGGATAGTGTCCTGATGTTTTGTACAGTTCAAGATTTGCGATATGAGGTGTAATCACTTCCTTGTAACCTCTTCGCTTTTGTTCATCTCTTAAAAACTGCTCCAGGGTTCTTCTCAGAACGGTTCCGTTGGGAAGCCAGAGCGGCAGGCCGGGGCCTACCATTTTATCCATCAGGTAGATTTCAAGTTCACGTCCCAGTTTTTTGTGATCCCGTTTTTTTGCTTCTTCAACCTGCTCCAGGTATTCATTAAGAAGTTTCTGCTTGGGAAATGTAATGCCATAAATGCGGGTGAGCTGCTTTTTATCAACATCACCGCGCCAGTAAGCGCCAGCTACGCTTGTAAGCTTTACAGCTTTTACCAGGCCGGTATTCGGGATGTGCGGACCGCGACATAAATCTGTAAAATTTCCCTGCTTGTAGAAGGTGATGGAACCGTCTTCCAGTTCTTCAATCAATTCAACCTTGTACTCATTATCCCGATTTTTGTAAAACTCGAGCGCCTTTTCCTTTGAAACATTCTCTTTGTTGAACTCCGACTTTTCCCGTGCTAATTCAATAATCTTTTTTTCAACTTCCGGAAGATCATCATGCCCGAATGTTTTATCACCGAAATCGATATCGTAATAAAACCCGTTATCAATAGGAGGGCCGATTCCGAACTTAGCATCCGGGTAGAGTTCCTGTACAGCCTCTGCCAATAAATGTGCAGATGAGTGCCAGAATGTTTGTTTGCCCTCATCATCATCCCAGGTGTTGATGCTTATCTCGGCATCTTCTGAAATAGGAAGATCCAGATCCTGAGTGTGCTCATTTACAGTTACACTTAATGCATTTCGGGCCAGGCCGGATGAAATTGACTCAGCAACTTCAAATCCTGTAACATTTTTTGGAAATTTCTTCTTATTACCGTCTGGAAAGGTTAGCGTAATGGTTGCTTCCGGCATTGAATATATTTTGGAGAAGTATCAATTTGATTTAAAATTAAGCTGTATAATACGAAATCATTTATTTGCATTAAACCATAGAAGTGAAGAAATCGAAGTTTCTTCTGAATCAATCAATATTTATTGAGAATTAATGCGAATATTTTTTTTAGAATAGCTAAGAATACATAATATTGCAGATAGCTGTTAAATATTGACAATGTCTGCCACTACTTCCATTTGCTTAACTTTTTATGACCGATAAAGACGGATATCCTGAAAAAATGTTCTTTAGTAAAGAACCAATGTTTCTGTATGATTACTATACACTTGATATCATTGATGTAAATCAAAGTGCTTCAGATATTTATGGATTTAATAGAGAGTATTTTTTAAGCTCGAAAATTACAGACCTGGGAGAAAAAGTTCCTGTTGATGAGCTAAAGGTAAGGAAGGAATCAAAAAGTATACCTTCTGGAATCTGGAAACACTATAAGAAATCAGGGAAGAGTATTTATGTTCAGTTTACTACACATTCTTTTCGATATAAAGATAAACTGGTAAAACTTGCTATTGCCCATCAGATCGAAAATTTCATAAAGGGCGATATCGATCCCGTTTCACTTCCAAAAACGGATGAAATGCGTACCTATATGCCAATGGGTACTATTGAATGGGATAAAAATTATTGCGTCAGAGACTGGTCGGAAAGAGCTGAAGAGATTTTTGGATGGAAAGCTGAGGAGGTGTTAGGAAAAAACGTATATGAACTTGAGATTTTTCCGAAAAGCCTGATTCATGAAATGAGAAAAAACCTGGATAAGTTTAGAGAAAAAGGGAAAACCTATTTTTCAATTGACTCAAAACAGGTCACCAAAAATGGTTCTAAAATCTATTGCAGGTGGTTTAATGCGGTTTCTTATAACAGAAGCGGAGAAGTTCTGAATGTTTATTCGATGGTTGATGATATTACGGGAAGAAAGCTTGCCGCAAAAAAGCTTAAGGAATCTGAAACAAGGTTCCGGGTTTTATCTGAAGCTTCGTTTGTTGGAATGTATATGCTTCAGGATCAGAAGTTCCGATATGTAAATCCGAGGCTTTGTGAAATGTCGGGTTATAGTGAAAAAGAGCTGGTTGATAAAATGGGACCTGCTGATCTGCTTCATCCTGAAGAGTCTGGAAAATTTGAACGGCTTCAGAAGATTTGGTTCAATAACAACATTAATTCCTTTGAAATTGAGCTGAAAATTAAAACCAAGCAGAACGACACAATTCAGGTAAGAACTTTTGGCTCTACGATTCAGATCAATAATAAACCGGCTATAATCGGAGTGTCGATCGATCAAACCAGCCAGCTTGAAGCCGCCGGCGAAGTAAAACGCTCTCTTGAAAGCTATCGTACTTTATTCGATTCTATTTCTGATGCCATTTACATACAAAAGAAAGATGGCACTTTTATGGAAGTAAATAAGGGCGCGGTGGATATGTATGGCTATAGTAAAGAAGAAATTATTGGCAAAGATCCTTCACTGCTTGCTGCACCGGGTAAGGTAGATATGTACAAAACCATGAAACATGTTGAGCAGGCACTTAATGGGATACCTCAGTCTTTTGAATGGTGGGGTAAAAGAAAGAATGGTGAAGTTTTTCCTAAGGAAATCAATCTCACGAAAGGCCATTATTTTGGTGAAGATGTAATTATTGCAGTAGCAAGAGATGTATCAGACAAATACGAGCGGGAAGTTGAATTAAGACATAGTGAGGAGCTGTTTCGCCAATTGTTCCAAAAATCACCATTGGCTATCGCATTACTCGATCCGCACGGTGATATTATAATGCTGAATAAAGGATTTGAAGAACTTTTCGGGCATACGGAAGAAGAATTGAAAGGAATTGCACTCGATTCGGTAATTGTTCCGGAAGATAAAATTGAGGATGCAAAAAAATTATCTGCAAGTAATGAAACTTTCCAAACCGCCAGCATCAGGAAAAGGAAAGATGACACCACAGTTCACGTTCTCATTTATGGTGTGCCTGTGAAAGTTAATAATGAAGTGATTGCCATCTATGGAATATACGTTGATATCACCGAACGCATCATTACTGAAAAACAGATAAAACTATCGCTGCAGGAAAAAGAAGTTTTACTTTCTGAAATTCATCACCGGGTAAAAAATAATTTAGCGGTCATAACCGGTCTGCTTGAATTACAATCGCACAAACTAGACAACGAAGAAGCGGTTAAAGCCCTAAAAGACAGCCAGATGCGGATCAATTCTATGGCATTGATCCATGAAAAATTGTATCAAAATAAAAATCTCTCAAAGATCGAATTTGATAAGTATACAAATGAATTGATAACCGTATTGAAATCTTCTCATCTCAATGCAGATCAGCCTGTTGAAATAGTGATGGAATGCGAAAATGTTGAATTGCCGATAACAACTGCCATTCCGTGTGGTTTACTGATCAACGAGATCGTTACGAATTCAATCAAGCATGCTTTTAACGGAACTGATGGGGCAGAAGTAAAACTTTCACTCAAAGAAGCGAATGGTGATATGCACTTAAGAATTTCTGATAATGGCAGAGGATTACCGGCAAAGTTTGATGAGCTTGAAACAAAATCGCTTGGAATTATTTTAATCAGAACACTTGCGACGCAACTTGGAGCCGTTCTGAACGTTGACGGAGATAACGGAACTACCTATCAGATCACATTTCCTATTACAGGAATTGAATAAAGAGAAGCAAATTGGAGTGGGTTCAGGCAGATTCGAACTGCCGACCTCTACGATGTCAACGTAGCGCTCTAACCAACTGAGCTATGAACCCAAAACATTAATCAAAGATAGAAACTTGTGCAGCTGAAATGCAATTTCATTTAAAAGTTCTTTGCCCTTGGGCTTTCAGCTGAATGATATGGTTCGTATTTTTGTAAGCTATTTGAAATAATAAAATAATATGTCGAACAGAAGGGAAGTACGCGAAGCGGTTCTTATGGCCGCATACGCTGAAGAAATTGGGAAAAATCCTGTTCAGGAAATCAAAAAAACTGTTATTCAGCAAAAACTGAACGGTGATCCTGATAACTCTCATTTTGCAGAAAAATCTTTTTACCTCACTGTTGAAAACAAAGAGGAATACGACAATATTATCTCTGAACACATTAACAACTGGGAAGTTAACAGGCTTGCAATTATTGATAAATTGATTTTGAGAATCGCGGTCAATGAACTGTTAAACTTTGAAAACATCCCCACAAAAGTAACTATAAACGAAGCTATTGAGCTTGCTAAAAACTTTTCTACCCGAAAAAGCGGAAAGTTTGTAAATGGCATTTTAGATGCCATTTTATCCGATCTGAATAAAAAAGGAAGAATAGTTAAAAAAGGCCGCGGACTCGTCGAAACTTCTGATAAAAAATGAACAATGAAGTGGTAGCTATTGGTGATATACACGGATGCGTAGACTCACTAAAGGCATTATGGGATAAACTGGAGCCATGGAAAGATCGTCCTCACATTTTTGTGGGCGATTATATCGACAGGGGTCCCGACTCCAAGGGAGTGATTGATTTTCTGCTCGAAGTAAAAGATGAAAGAAAAACTATATTCCTGAGAGGAAACCATGAGGTTATGTTAATTGATTCTCTAGAGTCCGGTAATAAAACACTTTGGCTCAGGAACGGTGGTAAAACAACATTAGAATCTTATGGCGACCCGGAATCTATTTCAGAATTACCTGAGGATCATCTGGAGTTTTATCGCTCAACAAAACTATATCACGAAACAGATGATTACTTTTTTGTTCATGCCGGAATACCGCCACACCTGACAATTGAACAAAGTAAAGTTGATGAGATAGCTCAGGATTACTTTTTTTGGGGCAGAGAACATCTGAATGCCTTCGAAACTCCATGGGAAAAAACGGTTGTTTTTGGCCATACTCCGCGTTCGCATCCGATACGTAAAACTAAAATGATTGGCATTGATACAGGATGCGTATACGATAGTTTCGGTTTTGGCAAACTAACAGCTGTGGTGCTTCCTGAAACGGAATTTATTCAGCAATCTTCCCTTGATATCTGATTACCCTACGGACTTAAATAAATTAAAATCATCATTTACAAATGAATTTAAAATGCGGTATAGTTGGTCTGCCTAATGTGGGCAAATCAACACTTTTTAATTCACTCAGCAATGCAGGTGCAGAATCAGCAAACTTCCCTTTTTGTACTATCGATCCCAATGTGGGTCTGGTAACAGTACCTGATGAGAGGCTCTACAACCTTGCCAGCCTTGTGGAACCCAAACAGACCATTCCAGCAACCATCGAGTTTGTTGATATTGCGGGTCTTGTAAAAGGTGCGTCTGAAGGGAAGGGTAAAGGCAACGCTTTTTTATCTCACATCCGTGAAGTTGACCTGATCCTGCACGTAGTACGTTGCTTCGACAGCGATGACATCATCCACGTAGAAGGCTCAATTGATCCAGAGAGAGATATCAGGATTATTGAGGATGAACTGATTCTTAAAGATCTGGAATCTGTGGAAAAACGACATGATAACCTTCAAAAGCAGGCAAAAAGCGGTGACAAAAAAATTGCTGCACAGTATCAGGTTATCAGCAACCTGAAACAGCATCTTGAATCAGGCAATACAGTCAGAAATTTTAAAGCTTCAGATGAGGAAAAGGAAGCATTTAAAGATCTTTTCCTTTTAACAGCCAAACCGGTGCTTTATGCCTGTAATGTAGCGGAAGAAGATATTAACGATGGAAATGAGCATGTTGATAAAGTGCGCGAAATTGCTTCTGAGTTTAACGACGAAGTAGTGATGTTTTGTGCCAAAATTGAAGCCGAAATTGCCGAACTGGACGATGATGAGAAGGAGATGTTTCTTGAAGAACTTGGAGTAGACAGTTCCGGTTTAGACAGGCTGATTAGGAGCGCATACGAAAAGCTCGGTTTGATCACATATTTCACAGCCGGCCCCAAAGAAGTACGAGCATGGACAATTCGTAAAGGTACAAAAGCCCCGGGTGCAGCCGGTGTAATCCATACTGATTTTGAACGAGGTTTTATCCGGGCAGAAACTATTTCATATGAAGATTATAAAGAGCTGGGCTCAGAAAAAGCCGCCAAAGATGCCGGCAAGATGAGACAGGAAGGAAAGGATTACGTTGTGAAAGATGGTGACGTAATGCTATTCAGGTTCAATGTCTAATACGGGAATAACCACTTCTCTGAAATAGATGTCGGCAGTATCAGCCGGCACACTTTCAGGTTCAATCCGGTCGTGTACAACCCAAGCATCGGGGTATTTAGATCTTACCAATCTTGAAAATTCAAGTGCCCGGTCTCGGTCCTGGAAATCACCGGTTCGTACGCGGAAATTGGGTGAGCGGAATAAAACGTAGGCTTCCGGCTCATATCCGGCAATCACTGAATCGGCCCAGGCTACAAAATTATCTCTTACCGAATCAGCTTCAGCAACATCCCGGGTTGATAAAATCTGAACTCTGAAACCGGCATAAGGATCCACTTCCCGTTCTTCATATGTAACTTCTCTTAAAAATATTTCAGGAATAGCTAAACCTTCTTCCGAATACTGATCACTCAGTGAGGTCCGGTAATCAAGCATCAGTTTTTCATCCTCTGAGAGTTGTTCAGCTACAAACACTTCTACAATCTCATCCGGTATTTCCAGCAGTGTTCTTGGTACTTCAGCAGCTCTGTCCTCATCCGCTTCAGTTGCTGGCTCGGAGGTACCGCAGCTTACAAGCAGCAGAAAACTGCTTAGATAGATCAGTTTTTTCAGCATAGTTTTAATTCCCAACCGGGTGCCAGGTTGTTTTGGTTTCCTGAAAGTTGGTAATAAGGTAAGGATTTTCATGTTTCTCATCTGCCCAGTCGACTACCGGAGTGTGTATAATTCGTTTGATGTTTAAAGCACCGTTTTCATCAATTTGTTTCCGGTTATCCGAATTATTTGCCGCATTCCAAACACCATTAACATCCATGTGTGAAGAAAGATGCGAAATCATTTCTGATTGTATTCCGCTCAAAATGTTTACAACACCGCCGGGTACGTCCGAGTCGTTCAATACTTCGCCGAATGTAATGGCCGGAAGCGGATTTGATTCGGATGCAAGCACTATACAGGTATTTCCGCCTGCTATCACCGGTGCAATCACTGAAACGAGTCCAAGAAGATGGTTGTTGTCAGGTGCAATGATTCCAACAACGCCTGTGGGATCAGGCATGCTGAAATTAAAATGTGCACTTGCCACAGGGTTTACGGTTCCAAACACCTGGCTTATTTTATCGGTCCATCCGGCATAATAGATCAAACGGTCAACAGATTGCTCAATCTCCCGGGCAGCAACTTTCTTTTTCAGACCGGCCAGTTCAAGTTCTTTTTGAAATTGTTCTTTGCGCCCTTCAAGCATTTCTGCGATACGGTACAGTATTTGTCCGCGATTATAGGCTGAACGGCTGCTCCAGCCACTAAAAGCACTTCTTGCAACTACCATCGCATCGCGTACATCTTTGCGTGTACAGCGGCAGGCATTGGCAATTTTATTTCCTGAGCTGTCTTTAACCGGATAGGTGTGGCCGGATTCACTTCGCGGAAATTTCCCGCCAACATAGGTTTTATAGGTTTTTAAAACTTCAATACGATCGCTCATAATATCAATTATACAAGGTTAACATAAGGGTATAGGCCATGCAGTCCGCCTTCGCGTCCCACACCGCTTTCTTTATAACCGCCAAACGGAGATGTCGGGTCAAATTTATTGAATGTGTTTGTCCACATTACACCCGCGCGAACCTGCTGGCCGGTATTAAAAATTTTCGAGCCTTTATCCGTCCATATTCCGCCCGATAATCCATAAGGTGAATTGTTGGCTTTCTGAACAGCTTCATCCGGAGTTCTGAATGTTTGGATAGTAAGCACAGGGCCAAAGATCTCTTCCTGAACAATCCGGTTGCTTTGTGATACATTGGTAAAAATGGTTGGCCGGCAGAAATATCCGTTCTGCGGCAAATCGCAAGAACTTTGATGCATCACCGCGCCTTCTTTTCCGCCAAGGTCCAGGTAAGTCTTAATTCGTTCATACTGCTCTTTTGAATTGATCGCACCGATATCGGTATTCTTGTCAAGCGGATCGCCAACAATCAGGGTTTCCATACGGTCTTTCAGTTTTTGAATAAACCGGTCGGATATTCCTTCCTGAACAATCAGGCGTGATCCGGCACAGCATACATGTCCCTGGTTGAAGAAAATTGCGTTCACAACTCCTTCAACAGCCTGATCAATGGAGGCATCTTCAAAAATGATATTTGCACCTTTACCGCCCAGTTCAAGCGTGAACTTTTTATCAGTTCCGGCCAGCGATTTTTGAATAATCTTTCCGACCTGGGTTGATCCGGTAAATGCCACTTTGTTTACATCCGGATGATTCACTATCTCTGAACCTGTTTGTCCGGCACCGGTAACAATATTCACAACTCCGTCCGGTAAACCTGCATCCCGGCAAATTTCAGCAAACCGGAGTGCTGTTAATGGTGTTGTTTCAGCCGGTTTCAGTACTACGGTATTCCCTGTTGCAAGGGCAGGGGCAATTTTCCAGGCTAGCATCAGCATTGGAAAGTTCCATGGAATAATCTGACCACAAACGCCAAGTGGCTCCGGCTTCCGACCGGGGAATGCATACTCCAGTTTATCGGCCCAGCCGGCATAATAGAAAAAGTGAGCTGCAACAAGCGGAATATCCACATCACGGGATTCTCTAATCGGTTTACCGCCATCCATCGACTCTATAATGGCAAGTTCGCGGGACCGTTCCTGTATCATCCTTGCAATCCGGAAGATATATTTGCCGCGTTCTCTGCCCGGCATTTTGCTCCAAACATTTTTGTAAGCTTTTCGGGCAGCTTTTACAGCTTTGTCAACATCCTCTGAAGTTCCTTCAGCAAACTGGGAGAGTACTTCTTCAGTAGCAGGATTTACGGAAGCAAATCTTCGGCCTTTTTCGGGCTCTACAAATTCGCCATTTATAAAGTGGTTATAGGTATCTTCGATTACCACCTTATCAGAGCTTTCGGGAGCATCACTGTAATTCCAGAAAGATGAATAGTCGAGTTTCAAATCGGAATTTGGTGACGTGGGTTTGGGTATCCCGTTAGCTTTCTCTTCCGTTTTTGTTGATTTGGTTTTTTGATCAGACATGAGATTAAATCTTTTATGACCGGCTAATTCGGTTTAAACCGATGGCCGGATCAATTAATCGTTGGAAAAATAGATATTGCTTTGATAGATACCGGTTTCCTGCTTGATAATCTGCATCAGCAGGTCGTTAGTTAATGAACTTGCTCCGAAACGGAACAGATCTTTGTTTAACCAATCGGCACCCAGGGTTTCTTTTACAAGAACGAGATACTGCAGAGCTTCTTTTGCTTTTCTGATTCCGCCTGCTGGTTTCATTCCTACTTTAATTCCGGTTTCTCTGTAAAAGTCACGGATCGCCTCCAGCATAACAAGAGTAACAGGCTGCGTAGCTGCGGGCTGTATTTTACCGGTTGATGTTTTGATAAAATCAGCGCCCGCATACATCGCTATATCACTTGCTTTACGCACATTTTCGTACGTTTCAAGTTCTCCGCTTTCTAGAATTACTTTCAGATGGGCATTCCCGCAGGCTTCTTTTACTGCTGCAATTTCATCAAAAATAAACGAATAATTGCCTTTCAGAAATTCCCCGCGCGAAATTACCATATCAATTTCATCAGCACCTTCGGCAACTGCATAACGGGTGTCGTCCAGTTTAATATGCAGTTGTGCCATTCCGCTGGGAAAAGCTGTGGCAACGCTGGCCACATTTACATCGGTGCCTTCGAGCGCTTTTTTGGCAGTTGCCACCATATTTGGATACACACAAACAGCAGCAACCGTTGGCAAATCCGGCATCGGGGCGTAAGGCAATCGTGCTTTTTTACACAACTGTATTACTTTGCCCTCCGAGTCACTTCCTTCAAGTGTTGTATGGTCTATCATACTAAGGGCAAGTTTAAGCCCCTGCAGTTTCGACTCGGTTTTGATACTGCGTTTATTCAGCCGTGCAACACGTTCTTCAACGCCTACTGAATCGATTGGAATGGTTTGATTAAAATCGGGTATGGATACTGTACTCATAGATTTACTAAATAATTTTCAGATATAAAGGTACGCACTTATCCAACTGAATGTAAAAGTACATTACAAAATCTTTTACAGAGAAGTAAATAAGGCTTTTCAGAGCTTAGGGCCTGATTCTATAATCTCTTTACTTGCTTTCACTTCAAACTTTTTAAAATTATCAACAAACATTTTAGCAAGTTTCGCTGCCCGTTCATCGTATGCGGTTTTATCTTTCCATGTATTTCGGGGCATCAACACTTCATCAGGCACACCGTTTACCTTTTTAGGTACCATTAATCCAAATACAGGCTCTTTTATAAATTCACCATCATTCAGATTACCGGCAATGGCTTCAGTCAGCATTTTTCGGGTAAAAGATAATTTCATACGTGAGCCTACTCCGTGAGGCCCGCCTGTCCAGCCGGTGTTAATCAGCCAAACATCAGAATTGTGCTCTTTTACTTTTTCGGCAAGCAGTTCGGCATAAACGGTAGGATGCAGCGGCATAAACGGTGCACCAAAACAAGCTGAAAATGTAGCCTGCGGTTCGGTAACACCCCGTTCGGTTCCGGCCACTTTTGCAGTATATCCGCTTATGAAATGATACATCGCCTGTCCAGGAGTAAGTTTAGAGATCGGCGGCAGAATACCGAAGGCATCGGCCGTGAGGAAAATTATATTTTCAGGGTGATTTCCAAGGCCGGTATCACTTGCATTCGGAATAAAATGGATTGGATATGAACACCGTGTATTTTGAGTAAGGCTGTCATCATCAAAGTCGGGAACCCGATTCTCGTCCAGAATTACATTTTCCAGGATTGTACCCGGCATCTGGGTGGTTGCATAAATTTCGGGCTCCTGTTCTTCTGAGAGGTTTATCGTCTTTGCATAACACCCGCCTTCAAAGTTGAAAATACCGTTATCACTCCAGCCGTGCTCATCATCACCAATCAGAATTTTATCGGCATCTGCTGAAAGAGTGGTTTTTCCTGTGCCCGAAAGGCCAAAAAATACCGCTGTTTTACCATCATGATCCATATTTGCCGAACAGTGCATAGCCATCACGTTTTGCTGAGGCAGCAGATAATTTAACACGGCAAAAATTCCTTTTTTCACCTCACCGGAATAAAGAGTACCGCCAATCAGGATCAGCTTCTTTTTGAAGTTGCACAGAATAAACGTGCCGGTACGGGTGCCGTCAACTTCCGGGTTGGCCTGAAAGTTTGGTGCGGCAAGAACAGTGAAGCCGGGCTCATGATTTTTCAATGCATCATCATCAGGATGTATAAACATATTATGAGCAAAAAGAGCATGGTAAGCCACTTCGCTCACTACCCGAACATTTAATCGGTACTCCGGATCAGCCCCTGCATAAAGATCTTTCACATACAGATCTTTATCTGATAAATAGCCGGCAACTTTCTTATGCAGATTATCAAATACCTCTTCCGAAATTGGCTGGTTTATACTGCCCCAGTCTATCTGGTCTTTCGTGGTTTCTTCTTCAACCGTAAATTTATCTTTCGGAGAGCGGCCGGTATATTTTCCGGTTAAAATCCGGAATGCCATTTTATCAGTCAGAACCGCTTCACCATTTTTGATTGCGTGTTCATAAAGCTGTGGAGGGTTAAGGTTCCAGTAAACAGTTCCTGTTTTTTGAAGCCCGAGATAGTCGAGGCCAAAACTGCTTTTGGGTCGTTTGTCGTAGTCGTTTTGCATGGCAGAGATTACTGTCTTTTTAATTCTTCAATTTTTTAAAAACAGCTTAAAGCTTTCATTTTGAGAGTGTATCCATAAAAGCGCTTTTTTAAACAGTAAATACACAAATGGGTCTGAAAAGTCGTAAAGCCTGTTTTTGAAAAGATTTATTTTTTAGTTAGCAATAGTCTGATAAATAATTGCCTCAAATATAGTGTTAATTGAGCCTTTTATGAAGTAAAAAAGGGTATGGGATTTTAGGTTAGCGGGAGGGAGGCGTGATAGTAATCTGGTCAAATAATTCTGAGCAGCATGGAATCAGAATAATTTAATGGCACCTGGCAGGTGCAGCGTGACGACCAACGGAATAGTCCGACATACAACGCTAATTAGACCACTGAGATTTACGAACACTTCTGACCCAGGCAGTACTATCCTGGATATCTTCCCGGTCTTTCCAAATGCCAAAAAACGAATTTTCTAAAATGCTTTACAAAAAATAGTAGATTTATTTTCATGAGGTAGTGGTTTTAGACGCCTAACGGTTTGGCGGTTGTGCGGCGAGGCGATGAATGATCCATAGCCCCGAATCCCGAACTCGTTGGCTCGAACCGCTGGTTATGCCTGCCTCACTCTACGAGTTCAACTCTGAGCTTTTTTCCAAATGCCTGGGCATATTTCTCCAAAGTTGAAAGCCTTATATCTTCGGCATGGTTCTCGATTCGTGAGATGGCTGTTTTTTTCGTGTTCAGCTGTTTTGCGAGTTCATCCTGAGTCAGGCCTGCTTCCTCGCGAGCTTGCTTAAGAAGGACACCTATTCTAAAACTTCTGAAACCTTCATCGTATCCTTCGGCAAATTCAGGGTCGCGTTTTTTTCTGTCGCTAATATATGCTTGAAGATCACTCATTATTTACCTCCTTTTCGAGACAGATAATCAGCTTTTCGCTGCTCTGCCAGTTTAATTTCCTTTTTCGGTGTTTTCTGTGATTTTTTGGTAAACCCATTAGTAAGTATGA
Organism: Balneolaceae bacterium; assembly: GCA_007126675.1. Lineage (GTDB taxonomy): Bacteria > Bacteroidota > Rhodothermia > Balneolales > Balneolaceae > SLAU01. The sequence continues at coordinate 974 of SLAU01000125.1, read as the reverse complement.
CAAACTCATCATTCGTATCAATAAAACCCAACAACCGAAAACTGTTGGATCCAACCCTGGCACGCGCTTCCCAAATGTCATCGGTGCTTTTTCACTTTTTGAAATATTGCACCGGCACCTGATCCAGGCGTTCAATCAATTCTAAGACCCAGGCGACTTTCTGGGCATGTTTCGAATTCAACGAGTCCAGAAATTTCTTGACCGGAATTTTGCCGGATTGGGTTTTATAGAACTTGACTGATTTCACAGAACAAATGTTAACAATTAAGTTAACTTAATCAAGTGCTATTTTATTGTAAAGAGAGGAGGCATAATGGTTTGGCGTTTGTGCAGCCGAGCGACCAATTTTTTAAAACTTCGAAACTTTAACTCGTCCGCACGAACCGCTTGTTAACCACCGATGATAACTAAAGTTTAGAAGAAGAGAAATTTTGCCGAAAATGGCGTATGGTCAGGATTTCTATTGTATCAGGGTTTATCTCATAAATGAATCCATAATTTTTATGAACAACTATTTCCCGAATTTTGTCATTTTTTAATTCTGGCAAAACTCTGCCTGATTCTGGATTTTCTTTTAGTTTTTCAATCTTTGATTCGAACTGATCAATAAGAACTAAAGCCGCATCCGGATTATCTTTAGCAACGTACTCGAGAATTTCTTTAGTTTTGGTTCTGGCGGTTGGCGACCAAATAATTTTCATGAGGTATATTTGGCTCTCAGTTCACTAAAAAACTCTTCTTGGCTAATACCTTCACCATTATCTAATTCCTTTCGGGCAGTGGATATTTCTTCCAATAACTGAATCTTATCGAGTAATTTTTGATAATCTTCTACATCAATTAATACTGCAGAACTTTTACCATGTTGGGTAAGAACAAGTGGCCGTCGCTTTGATTTAACACGCTCTATGTAAGAGGCTGCATTAGCTCGAAAATCTGAGAGTGATCGAATATCCTGGTCAAGTTGAATTTGC